>NZ_WXWO01000085.1:0-46660 GCF_009904845.1 Vibrio sp. V38_P2S17PM301
GGCACCATCACCTACACACCGAACGACAATTACAACGGGGCGGACAGCTTTACCTATACGGTCACTTCCGGTGGGGTCACTGAAACCGCGACTGTGGCGATTAACGTCACACCGGTGAACGATGCGCCTATAGCATCACCAACAGTGATTGAAACTCTGGAAGACACATCAGTGTTGATCGCATGGTCGCAGGTGGGTGTTTCAGATATCGATACAGCAGATGACCAACTTGGAGTTCAGGTCACGGGTCTTCCAGCAAATGGCACGCTTGAATATCAGGATTCAAATGGCGTTTGGCAGCTCGTTGCAATGGATCAGATCCTGAGCAAATCAGATTTTGACAGCGGCAAGGTCCGTTTCACGCCAGAGTTGAACGAATCAGGTTATGATCAGCACGAACAGGCCGGTGTTGGCGATCAACATCAAGACTATGCACAGTTTAGTTTTAAACCTACTGATGGTGATGTTACCGGAGACGAGGTGTCTATCTCAATCGATGTGACCCCGGTTGCCGATAAGCCAAATCTGGACGTCACAAACCCAGAGTTAGCCCTACCTCAGCAGAATTTCAACATTTCTACGTGGTCTGGTGTGAACATCGGAGGCCACGGAGGAAACGGTGTTCAGGGCAGTACCCTAGTCAACGCGATTAATGCGTTGAGCTCAGAAAACGCAGCAACGTCTCAAATTGCGAATGCGCAACAACTGGGTACGAATGCGACCCCAGCAGATACTGCGGTACTGATCACAGGTCTTGTTTATCTGGAAGCTGGCGTAAGTTACGACTTTGTCGGCAATGCGGATGACAGTTTTGCTCTGCTCATTGGTGGGGCAATGACCGATGTCGCACGTTGGGGGAGCAACAGTGGTTCCATTCAGGGAGACAGCTTTACACCAACTGTATCCGGGTTCTACCCGATCTCCATCTATCATCATAATCAGAGCGGCCCAGGTAATTTTGATCTCAACGTTAAAATCGATGGCCAGGACGCCGTTGACCTTAGTAACAGCCACTTATCTGTTGTGACGGATGCACAAGCGCTACAGGAGACGGATATCAGAACTTCGGATTTGATGTCTGTGGATGGTGTTGAAGTGTATCAGGTATACGGCGTGAATGAGGGAGCTCAGGATACTCGCATTCCATTATCTGAAATTAGCAGCAGTTTAGTGGATAGTGACGACTCTGAAACTTTGACTCTTACTCTGGAGGGGTTGCCTGTTGGAGCGACACTGAGTGATGGCGTAAACGAATTCGAAATGACTGACTCCGGTCAAGTGGTTGATATCACCGATTGGGATTTGGACAGCTTGTCAGTACTTCCGCCAGCAGGCAGCAGTGATGATTTTTCCATCACTGTTACATCCACTGCGAGCGAACATTACTCTGACAGTACGGCGAGTTCAGTTGCCCAAATTGATGTCACTGTTTATCCGAATGCACCGACCATTGCTCAGGATGATTCGGCTTTGGGTCAGGAGGACACGACGGTTTCTGGTAATGTACTGGCTAATGATACAGACCCAGATTCCGCACTATCCGTTGTTCAATTCGAAGTGAATGGCGTAGAACACCCAAGCGGTGACACTGTAGCGTTGAATGAAGGTGCTTTGACACTGAACCCTGACGGTTCTTATGAGTTTGTTCCAAATCAGCACTGGTCTGGTGACGTACCGACAATTGTATACACCACGAATACAGGGAAAACCGCGACGCTCGATATCTCGATAGAAGCGGTAGCTGATGCTCCATTAATTTCAGTGAATGTCGGGGATCTGCAACAAGTGAATGCAGTGCCTGATTTCAGTACGCTACCTGAAGACATCCGTGAGCAGATTAATACTGGCAATCTGGATATCGGAGGTATTGCGTTTGAACATGTCGATACTGCGCCAGCATTTAATAATGGTAATGCTGGTAATGACTTGATGATTGCTCCTGATGGCGCTGCACCTCAGAGTTTTGTCGGTGATACTCAAGCGGCAAACGTCAATGAGCAAGGCAGCGACATGTTTATCGGCACCAGCGGTAACGACTCGTTTTATGGTGGTAATGGCTCTCAGGATAGTGAGACAGCAATCGACTCTGTGGTGTATCAGGGAAGCGTTAGCGAGTACGTGATTGAATACCGTGGTTATGAGCACGCGGATCAACCTTACTGGTTAGTAAAAGATAGTCTTGAACGTGATACGTCCAGTGATAATTCGCCACACACTGACGATGGCGATCACCTGTATGGTATTGAACGTCTTTACTTTAAAGATGGCATTATTGAACTGCACCCCGATGGTACCCATGAAATCTTAACGGATAAAGTCATTCCGGTTGAGGTGGATGTGGCATTAGTGGATACCGATGGCAGTGAGATGTTAAACGACGATATCGTCATCACAGGTATTCCAGATGGTGTTAGCTTGTTGGTGAACGGCCAGGAGGTTACGCGCGGCAGTGACGGTGCATATACGCTATCACTCGATAATGATGGTGACGCTTCGTTTGAGTTGAAGGTGCCGTACAATTATCAGGGAACACTTGATTTTCCAATTGAGGTGACCGCGGCTTCGGTCGAAAACTCAAACAATGACACGGCGGAACAAAGCGTGACGGAAAACCTTTCTTTCCGTGACTACGCACTATCAACCGGGTCTTATGGTGATGACACAATAGAAGGCTCCGAAGAGCATGATTTGATTGTGGGTGACGTCCGTGGCCTGCAGATTGTGGCCGGTGAAGACTATAATATCGCTTTTGTTCTCGATACTTCCGGTAGTATGGGATGGGATGTTGAGACGGCGAAGTCTGAGTTACTTGTGGTATTCGATACCTTACTTGAAAGTGCTCAGGGTGATCATGCTGGTCAGGTTAATGTTCTGATCACTGATTTTTCTACCGGGCTCAATCACTCTGTATCTGTTGATTTGAGCTCATCGGACCCACGTTCTCAGTTTGTGTCAGCATTGAATCAGATCGGTGACCAAGGATCTGGCAATACTAACTATGAGGCAGCGTTTAAAGGTGCTGTAGATTGGTTCGCCACTCAGGAAGGCGGTAATAACATTACCTACTTTATTTCTGACGGGGAGCCACAGTATGCGACAGAAGATGATCTGTATGCGTACCAGTTTGATGAGCTGTATTTGGATTATGATACGGCGAATAACAAACTGATTACTCTGGCAGACATTCTGCCGAGCAATTATACCTCTGGTGTGGTGATGTACAAAGGTCAGGAGATCATCGATAAAAACGGTAAACTGTACTCTCCATTGACGGGGGCGCGCTTGGGGGATATGAGTAAGAATAATATTTCTTATGACTATTACGATCGCGCTAACGTGACTCAGCAAAGCCAGCATATGTATCAGCTATTGGCACTGATGTCTTCTGTAGAAGCTATTGGTATTGGTTACTACTTAGATCAGGATACATTGGACGACTACGACAGTGATGGTGTTGTGGATACTGCCATTGATGTGTCTGACTTGTCGAATGTCATTCTGGGTAAAGAGATCGATTTGCTGCAAGGTGGAGACACGATCGACGCGAAGTCAGGGGATGATATTCTCTTCGGTGACCTGGTGCAGTTTGATGGTATCAGTGGCCAGGGCGTTCCGGCGATTCAAAAGTATGTCGCCGCACAAACCGGAGAAGAGCTTTCAGCCGTCAACGCCCGTGATATTCACGAGTACATTCGTGAACATGTTGAAGAGTTTGATCAATCCCGCACCAACGACAAAGCGGATACGCTTGTCGGAGGTGAGGGCAATGACATTCTGTTCGGTCAGGGTGGGGATGACACGCTCGATGGCGGGCTCGGTAACGATATTCTGATCGGCGGTACGGGGCAGGATACCTTAATCGGTGGATTAGGTGATGACATCCTGACTGGTGGTGCTGATGCCGATATCTTTAAGTGGACAGAAGGCTCGTTGGATAACGGCACCGATGTGGTCGAAGATTTCCAACGCGGTGAAGATGTCCTCGACTTCAGTGACATCGTTGGCGAGACAGGTCACAACACTATGGATGAGCTGTTGAGTTCGATTCAGGTGGAAATTTCGGGTAATGATTTAACGCTGGATATTCCACATGGAGAGACTGGTGAGAGTCAAACGATTGTGATCAAGAATGGCGCAGATGCATTCAGCGATATGATCAGTGCTGATCCGTCCGGGTTTGCTCAGGATGTATTAAACTCGCTCACCAAGCATAACGTAGATAGCTAACGATATAAAAAGGGCCTGATTCAGGCCCTTTTTTGATGCGAGTTTTGCTGACTTTAAAGTACTTTGCAGGCAAAGCCTTTGAGGTAGAAACCTTCAGGATACGCACTGTCAGTCGGATGGTCGGCCGCTTGCTCAAAACGCTCAACAAACTTCACTTGTCGCTTGGCATCCAATGCGGCGTCGGCGATGATTTTCTGGAATAATACCTGATCCATCAAACCCGAACATGAATACGTTAATAGTGTGCCACCCGGTTTAAGAATCTGCATGGCGAGCATGTTGATGTCTTTGTAGCCTCGGCAGGCGCCGTTGAGCTGTGCTTTCGATTCAGCGAACTTAGGTGGGTCCATAATGACCACATCAAATTGAGTACCTTGATCGCGATATTCACGCAACAGTTTAAAGACGTCAGCATTCAAAAATACCGCACGTTTTTTAGAAATATCAAACTCGTTCAGCTCGGCGTTGTACCTGGCTGTATCCAAGGCCGGTTGAGATACATCCGCGTTAATTACACGTTTTGCTCCACCTTTTAGTGCGTACAAACCAAATCCGCCAGTGTATGAAAAGCAGTTCAATACTTCTTTGTTCTGTACGTATTTCACGGCTTGCTGACGGCTATCACGCTGATCAAGATAAAAGCCGGTTTTGTGTCCACCTACAATATCGACACTGATCTTTACGCCGTTCTCTTCAATAACGACCGATTTTGGTGGCTCTTCGCCATGGAGTACACCTGTCGTCTCCTCCAAGCCTTCTTTTTTACGTACAGACACATCTGAACGCTCGTAAATATTGCAATCCGGAAAAACCTGCGTAAGAGCGGCAACCAGTTTGTCTTTTTGGTATTCAGCACCGGCACTCAGGAGTTGGCATACCAGGAAGTGGTCATATTTATCAATGGTGATACCCGGCAAGCCGTCGGACTCTGCAGCAATCAGACGATAGCCCGTTAATCCGTCTCGCTGAATGATATCTTCGCGCAAGAGCTGGGCATCCTGAATGCGACGCACAAAGAAGTCAGTATCGATACTGACTTTATCGAAGCTCCAGACGCGAGCTCGAATCTGTGAATGGGGGGAGTACGCGGCTTTCGCCAGCCATTGTCCATCATGAGCATAAACATCGACCGTTTCGCCCAGCGTTGGCTCGCCTTCTACTCGCAGGATGCCACGTGAGAAGATCCAAGGGTGTTTTGTCACGTCCTTTAACAAGATGAATTGCCGGGGTCATTTCAATACTCATATTGGGCTGTTTGAAAGGGGGCATATTGTCCGGGAAGCGCTATACAAAAGCAAATGAAATACGAACAAAAAGAGTTGCATACTTGCGGAATTTTGGAGCTTTAGTGGTGCATCTTTTAAGGACCAGAACCACTTGAATGTTTTGTCGCCATGGTTGCTGCATTATTCGTTCTTCTTGATAAAGTTCATCGAGCAGCTTGTCAGTGGCGCGATTTAATACCAGAGTGAATAGAACAAAGGCGCGAAGAGGTAAGATCAGAAGAAGACGGTTCTTTTATTGAATTTTCAGGTGAATGAGATGTTTGTCGATTCAACGAAATGGAGTCTGTTTCATAATACCCCAATGAGAGATTCACTTTCATAGTGAGCGGGGCAACAGACGTTGGCAAATGTATTACTCACGAAGAGAGGAGGTGTACGATATGGAACAGAAATGCGTTAAGTTTACAGTCTCTGGTGTGGTTCAGGGAGTAGGTTTTCGTTATCACACCTGTTATGAAGGCCTATGTCTTGGATTAACCGGTTATGCTAAAAATCTGTCAAATGGGGACGTCGAAGTCATGGCTTGTGGTCAGGAAGAGAGCATAGAAGCGTTGGCTCAATGGCTGAATAATGGACCGAAGATGGCAACGGTAGACCGCCTGGAAAGAGAAGAGGCGGTCTATAAGGAGTTCAAAGGGTTTGAAATTCTGTAGCAAACCTTACAGACATTTCGCAGGTTTCGGTAAACCGGCCAGCTTTGTCGCTTGCTTGGCTGGGCCTTGTTTAAACAGTTTAAACAGATATTTACTATTACCTTTTTCGGGACCGTGCGCTTTTTCCATGGCTTTTACCAACATGCGAACCGCGGGAGAGGTATTAAATTCCTCATAAAAATCGCGCACGAAGTGAATGACTTCCAAATGGGCATCGGTTAATTCAATCCCTTCTTGCTCTGCCAGAACCAGGATCATACCTTCGTCCCACTGTGTATGGTCAAGCAGGTATCCCTGAGCGTCGGTTTCAATGTTTTTACCTTTATATTCAAACATGATCTCTGTCCGAAAAACTACAACTCTAATAGGGTAGCTTACCTTTGCTGGTCGGCTCAACTACCGGAAAAGAAAAAGCCCGAAGGAGATTAACCTTCGGGCTTTTTTTGCATCAATTTGTTCGATTAGTCATCATTCATAATGCCAAGAATGCTTAGCAGACTGATGAAGATGTTGTAGATCGACACATACAGAGTCACTGTTGCTGAGATGTAGTTTGTCTCACCACCACGGATGATGCCTTGAGTTGTCATCAGAATCGCCATTGTAGAGAACACAATGAACAGGCTGCTGATGGCAAGGTGCAGAACTGTAGATTGAATGAAGATACTGGCGATCATACCAACGACCAGTACAACAAACAGAGATAACATCAGGCCACCCATCATAGACAGGTCCCGTTTTGTGGTCAGAGCGTACGCAGATGCCGCCATAAAGGATAAGGCGGTTCCGCCCAGAGCAGTTAATACAACATCGCCCATGCCGGCGCCGATGTACATGTTAAGCAGAGGACCGACCGTGTAACCCAGGAAACCTGTGAACAGGAAGGTGAATACCAGGCCCAAACCGTTATTGCGGTTTTTCTCTGTCAGGAACAGCAAGCCGTAAAAACCAACCAGCATGATGATAATGCCAGGGCGAGGAAGCTCCAGCGCCATGGACACACCAGCCACTACCGCTGACCAAAGCAGGGTCATCGACAGTAATGCGTAGGTGTTACGCAGAACTTTGTTTGTCTGGATCGCACTCTCGCGAGTCGCGGTACGTGAATACATAGAATTGTTCATAATCTTCCTCATGAAAGGGCTATGTTTATATGTACATTTATGGGGCTGAAAGTTCCCGATTTCAAGATTCAGCCTAATGTCTATACGTTAGATAATAATGGAAATATTCAAGTGTGTATTTTCCAAGATGTAACACAATATAACAATGAAAAAAGGCGATGAATATCGCCTTTTCAATTAGTTATCATATTTTTGTTAATGATGAAGTATCTGAGCGAGGAAGTTTTGTGTTCTGTCCGACTGTGGATTCTCGAAGAAATCAACGGGATTGTTTTCTTCGATTATCTCGCCGGCATCCATGAATATCACCCGGTCGGCCACTTCTTTGGCAAAGCCCATCTCATGAGTGACACACAGCATGGTCATGCCTTCTTCGGCTAATTCGACCATAACATCAAGCACTTCGCGCACCATTTCAGGGTCAAGTGCTGACGTTGGCTCGTCAAACAACATCACTTGAGGGTTCATACACAGTGAGCGGGCGATAGCAACACGTTGCTGCTGACCACCAGATAACTGGCCCGGGTATTTATCGGCCTGATCCGGGATTTTGACCCGTTCAAGGTATTTCATCGCGACGGCTTCTGCTTCCTGCTTAGGCATTTTTTTCACCCAAATTGGCGCAAGAGTGCAGTTTTCCAGAACGGTTAAGTGCGGGAACAAATTGAAGTGCTGGAAACACATGCCGACTTCACGGCGCACCGCTTCGATGTTTTTTAAGTCTTCGGTCAGTTCGTTTCCTGACACGATGATCTGACCTTTCTGATGTTCCTCTAAGCGGTTTATGCAGCGAATCATGGTCGATTTTCCTGAACCAGAAGGGCCACAAATAACGATTCGTTCACCTTTTTTAACATCTAAGTTGATGTTTTTCAGCACGTGAAACTCTCCGTACCACTTATTCATGTCCTTAATTTGGATCATGTAGTCTTGTTGTTGCGTCATAATACGTCCTTGAGCTGATTAACTATCGTTTGTGACCGGTATGAAGTTTGTTTTCTAGCCAGATCGAATATCTCGACATGCCGAAACAAAACACCCAGAACACTAACGCGACAAATACATAACTTTCTGTGGCAAAGCCCAGCCAGTCAGGGTCGGTGTTGGCCGCCTGACCAATCCCCAGAACGTCAAACATCCCGATAATCAATACCAGGCTGGTATCTTTAAACAGGCCGATAAACGTGTTCACAATCGAAGGAATGGTGATTTTCAACGCCTGAGGAAGGATGATTAGCCCCATTTTTTTCCAGTAGGTCAGCCCAAGCGCGTCGGCGGCTTCGTACTGTCCTTTTGGTATTGCCTGCAAGCCACCGCGCACCACCTCTGCCATGTATGCGGCACTGAACATCACGACACCAATTAACGCCCGGAGCAGTTTGTCGGTCTCAGACCCTTCAGTCAGAAATAAAGGCAGCATCACCGAAGCCATAAACAGCACGGTGATCAACGGAACCCCACGCCATACTTCGATGTAGACGGTACAGATGCTGCGAATGATTGGCATCTCAGAGCGACGACCCAAAGCCAGTGCGACGCCAATCGGTAAGGAGACGATAATACCGACTAGTGCAATGATCAGTGTAACCAGCAACCCCCCCCATTTATGGGTATCCACCACTTCAAGCCCGAATACGCCGCCGTACAACAGCGCTGCTGCTAAGAACGGGTAAACATTGACAAAAAAGAGCCAAATCCACAGACGTTTAGGCGTTTTTTCGTAAGCGAGCAGGGCGGTAAATACAGCCAGAGTGAAGTAAAACAGCTTAGGGCGCCATAATTCAGCTTCAGGGTAGAAGCCGAACATAAACTGATCCCAACGTACGTTGATAAATACCCAACAAGCGCCATCGCGAGAGCAAGCGTCACGGGTTGTGCCCACCCAATCGGCACTCAGAATAGCCCAATCGAAGACGGCCCAGATACCTGAAAAAGCCAGATAACCAAGGATCAGTGTTAAAACCGAGTTTGCCGGGCTGTTAAACAGGTTTTTGCGTAGCCAGCCGATCACCCCGACCGTATTTGACGGAGGAGGCAGGTCTGGCTGAAATTGATGTACTTTCATATTACCTCTCCACCAACGCAACTTTACGGTTGTATAGGTTCATCAGAGCGGATGTCAGCAAACTCAAGGTGAGGTAAACTGCCATCGTCATCGCAATGATTTCAATTGCCTGACCGGTCTGGTTCAGTGTCGTACCAGCGAATACAGACACCAAGTCCGGATAGCCAATGGCCATCGCCAACGACGAGTTTTTCGTCAGGTTCAGGTATTGACTGGTGAGTGGTGGGATGATGATACGAAGTGCCTGTGGAATCACGACCAGCTTTAATGTTTTAGCGCGTGGTAACCCCAAAGACATTGCCGCTTCTGTCTGCCCATGGCTGACGGCATTTATCCCGGAACGAACGATTTCTGCGATAAACGATGCCGTATAAATGCTCAGAGCCAGTAGCAGCGCCGCCAGTTCCGGAATGATGGACACTCCACCGCGGAAGTTGAACCCTTTCAGTTCTGGGTAATTTGCGCTGATTGGAGCACCCATGATGAAATACACCACCAGAGGCACGCCGACGCACAGTGTGAGAATGATGCGTCCCATTGGCGTTTGTCGCCCCGTTAGACGCTGTTTATTTCGAGCCCATATTCCGATAATGACAGATGCCACTATGCCGGCCAGTAGTGTAATAAACACGACACTGGAACCTTGTTCAAATACGGGAGCAGGGAAGTAGAGACCTCGAACGTTCAGGAAAACAGCTTCGCCTAATGAGAGGCTCTGACGCGGGCTTGGTAAAGCCTGAAGTACGGCAAAGTACCAGAAGAAAATCTGCAACAGCAAGGGGATATTGCGAAATGTCTCGATATAAACGGCTGCGAAACGGCTCACCAACCAGTTAGAAGACAGTCGTGCAATACCAATAACGAATCCAATCACCGTGGCGAGAATAATACCCAAAAATGATACCAGGGCGGTATTCAGTAAGCCGACGATAAAGGTTCGTCCGTAAGTAAAGGTTTCATTATATTCAATCAACGACAGGCCAATCCCAAAGCCAGCTTCTTGATTGAGGAATCCAAAACCTGTTGCGATGCCTCGCGCATCTAGATTGGTAAGGGCATTGTTAACAATGGTGTAAAAGAAAAAGATCAGCGCTGCGACAGCAATAACTTGGAACACGACCGATCTGAAGGTGGGATTGTAAAGGAGATTTGTACTCTTGGCCGATCCGTTATCCGGCCTAGAGGCAATATTGTTATCAGGTTTCATACAGCTATAACCTCAAATCCATTTTTTGAAAAAAGGGCGGCTTTTAAACCGCCCGTTTCTGGTGTTTCATTAACGGATTGGTGGAGCGTACATAAAGCCACCTGCATTCCACAGCGCATTTACGCCACGTGAAATTTTCAGTGGAGAACCTTGGCCGACAGTGCGCTCGAAGCTTTCACCATAGTTGCCGACTTGCTTAACCACTTGATAGCCCCAGTCATCACGAATGCCCAGGCCTTTACCTTTCGGACCGTCGACACCCAGGATGCGCTTCACGTTAGGATCGTTCGATTTCAACATGTCATCTGCGTTCTTAGACGTAATGCCATATTCCTCTGCGTTGACCATGGCAAACAGCGTCCATTTTGCAACGTTGAACCATTTGTCGTCATCCTGACGTACAACTGGGCCCAGAGGCTCTTTTGAAATGATTTCAGGTAGTACCACGGCTGAGCTAGGATCGGCCAGATTCAGGCGCAGAGCGTACAGGCCCGATTGGTCAGTTGTCAGCACGTCGCAACGTCCGGCATCGAAACCTTTCGATGTCTGAGCTGCGGTATCAAATACCACGGGTTTGTATGACATGCCGCTGTTTCGGAAGTAGTCAGCCAGGTTGAGTTCTGTTGTTGTACCAGACTGCACACAAACTGATGCACCATCCAGTTCTTTAGCACTCTTGATGCCCAGGTCTTTTTTGACCATAAAGCCCTGACCATCGTAGTAGTTGACGCCCACGAAGTTCAAACCCAGCGCCGTGTCTCGCTGAAGTGTCCAGGTGGTATTACGTGACAGGACATCGATCTCACCCGATTGCAGGGCAGTGAATCGCTCTTTTGCTGTCAGAGGAACATACTTGACTTTGGTCTTGTCGCCCAACACCGCTGCAGCAAGTGCCTGACAATACTCTACGTCAATACCTTCCCATTCACCTTTCGAGTTTGGGTTAGAGAAACCAGGCAGACCGGTACTGACACCACAAGTTAGAAAACCTTGTTTGGTGACTTTTTCCAGAGTGCTTTCTGCTGCTTGCGCGCTTGTTGCCATCAAAGCAGTCGATGCCGCTACTACTGATGCAATAAGTGTTAGTTTATTTGCCATTTGTATCCTTCCTGTATGATCCATGTTAAACCAGGTGACCCCTGATACAACGTACGAATAGAATGTTGTGTATTGTGTTTTATTGGTTGACTCAATCTAGTTGCATTTATACAAATCAACCGTTTATAAGCGTAGGTAAGGAATTGTGTTTTCTCAAATACAGAATATGCATAGATATTTGTATTCAAACGCAAATCCTTGCCATAGTTAGAATGAACAAATGTTACATGAATGTAAATAGTGCAAGAGTGCGCATTATTGGTGCAACAGAATGTATTGATTGATAAGGGGTATTTACACTCTATTAACATTTTGGTCGATAAAATTTAAGCGGGATAATAAACCAAAGTTTGATTTAAATTTGGAGATAAATATTGTTCTGTGGTTTGGTGGGGTGTGGCTGATGCACTAATTTTGTTAGCATGCTCCGATTAGTTCAAAGCCTTATTCAAGGAATGAAATGCAGTACTTTCCTCTCTTTCTGGATTTAAACAATAAACCAGTACTGGTTATTGGTGGTGGTGAAGTCGCCAGCCGTAAAGTCGATGCTTTACTGCGCGCAGGAGCCGATGTCACGATTGTGTCACCCACGATTGAACCGTTTCTTCAACGCTTGGCTGGCGAAGGAAAGTGTCACTGGATTAAGACCTTCTATTCATCAGAGTACATTGACCGTCGTTACATTCAGGTATGGGCGACCACAGATAACCCGGACCTGAACCATCAGGTACATGCGGACGCCAAAAAGTCGGGCATTCTGGTCAACGTAGTTGATGATCAGCCTTATTGTGATTTTATCACCCCGTCGATGATCACCCGGGGTCGGGTACAGCTCGCTATTTCGAGTGGTGGGGCATCGCCCGTGTTGATCCGAAATTTGCGTGAAACCATCGAATCTGTGTTGCCCCAAAATCTGGGGTTATTAGCAGATTTTGGGGCGTCCAAGCGCAACTCGATTAAGTCAGCGTTGCCGTCTGTGGACTTGCGTCGTAAATTTTGGGAAAGCTTCTTAAACAACCCTAAAGTTGAGCAAGCAAATAGCCGAGAATTGTTAGAGCAGCTTTATCAATCGGCACTGAATGAGTCACTGGATGATGCTGGACAGTGTACCTGGGTTGAGTATGGTCAGGATGTCGAACTATTGCCTATGAAAGCGTTGCGTCTGATGCAACAGGCTGAACTGGTTTTATACCGGGATGGATGCCCATTCTCATTCATTGATCTGTGTCGCCGCGATGCTGAACGAGAAGGCTTTAAAGATGGTGTCGAGTTATCGTTGAAACTGGAAAATGCGAAAACAGAGCGATTGCGTATTGTGGTTCTGGTGCCACTCAACTCGTCGGAGTATGCGTTATTGGGTGCGGATGATGCACACATACGCCCAGGAGAAATTCGATAACAAAAAAACCGCCAAAGGGCGGTTTTTCATTTCGGTTAATCGCGAAAGTTTTCGAACTGGAATGGTTGGCCAAGTTCTGCTTCGCGAATCAGTGCGATGGCGGCTTGAAGGTCATCGCGCTTTTTACCCGTCACACGAACTTTCTCACCTTGAATTGATGCCTGTACTTTCACTTTGGCGTCTTTGATGAGCTTGACGATTTTTTTCGCTGTGGCGGCATCAATACCTTGTTTGAATACCACTTGCTGGTGCCAGTTTTTTCCTGAAGCTTCTGCGTCTTTCGCTTCCATCGCGTTCACGTCGACGCCGCGTTTAGTCAGGTTAGCACGCAAAATATCGCGCATCTGTTTTAACTGAAAATCGCCTTCGGAGCTTAGCTTGACGGAGTCGTCTTTCTGTATATCAAAGCTGGCTTCTACGTTGCGAAAATCGAAACGGGTAGACAGCTCGCGTGAGGCATTGTCGACTGCATTTCGCAGTTCAACCGCGTCAATCTCAGAAATAATGTCAAATGATGGCATGAATCTGTCCTCTTAAAAATCAACTGCGCGCTTTTACTGCGTCAGCTAGCATATCTAACATCGTTGTGGTGTCATTCCAGCCCAGACAAGGGTCGGTGATGGACTGACCGTAATGAAGACTATGGATGTCATCCATTGGCTGGTTGCCTTCTTCAATGAAACTTTCTGCCATGATACCAGCAACGTAGTTTTTTCCAGATTTAATCTGCTCGCAAATGTCTTTGGCAACATCAAGTTGTTTGCGATGCTGTTTTTGGCAGTTAGCGTGGCTGAAGTCGACGATCAAGCGCTGTGGCAGATTAAACTCAGCGAGCTTTTGGCACGCTTGTTCTACAGATGTCGCGTCAAAGTTAGGGCCTTTATCACCACCACGAAGAATGATGTGTCCATATGGGTTACCACTGGTGCGGTACACGGTCATACGGCCATTTTTATCTGGAGAGTAGAAGTAGTGTGAAGCCTTCGATGCGCGAATTGCATCAATGGCGATTTTAACATTACCGTTTGTTCCATTTTTGAATCCGACGGGACAAGACAGAGCAGAGGCCATCTCACGATGGATTTGGGATTCAGTTGTGCGTGCACCGATCGCGCCCCAGGTAATGAGGTCAGCAATGTACTGGCCGGTAATCATGTCTAAGAATTCAGTCGCGGTAGCCAGACCAAGTTTATTGATATCCAGAAGAAGCTTACGTGCTTTGTTCAATCCAGCTTCCAGCGCGTAAGAACCGTCAAGGTTTGGATCGGTAATCAGACCTTTCCAGCCGACGACAGTACGCGGCTTTTCAAAGTAAGTACGCATGACAATGAACAGTTGATCTTTGTACTGCTCCTGAATTGCTGCGAGACGTTGTGCATAATCCAGCGCGGCTTTTGTGTCGTGCACAGAACAAGGGCCTACAATAACAAGAAGGCGGTTGTCTTCACCTGTCAGAATGTTCTCAATTTGGCGACGGGATTGTTCGATTCGCTCGGCTACGTCGTCGGTGATGGGATGAGCATGACTCAATTCAGCCGGTGTTGGCATTGGCCCCAGTGCCTGGGTTCTCAATTCATCTGTTTTTAATGGCATAAGGCAGCCTGTTGTATCTATTGCGAAGCAGTAAAGATAACGGAATTGTGATTAGGAATAAACTACTTATCCCTAATCTAATTGGGACGAAATCGTTTGTTTGCTGATTTATGCATTTTAAATAAATAAAATGTCATTTATGGCTTGTGTTGTGCGGTTTCTGTGGTTATTTTCAACGGATAATCTCTTGATTCACATGGAGCTGTTATGAGTCACGAAAGTCAAAATGCTATTCATTCCCAGATTCAGCCGGGAAGTGTACATCCGACACATGTCGAAGCCATCAGCGGGTCACACCTTTATGTGTCACTCTCTGAACTGATTCTCGACAAACTTTTTTATCACCCAGCCGTCAATACTGATGATGAGGAACTATCAGATACTGAGCGAGATGCATTGCATGCGATTGTTGGCCAAGCCGAACCAGGCGTTCATCTGGTTGAGTCTCTGGTGAGTGAGATTGAAGCGGCGATCCAGCCAGCGCATCAGGCAATTCGTGTTGCTTTAAGTGATGCAGACAGTCGCAGCTATATTGCACTGATTGGCGGGCATACTTCCGAAAAAGAAGAGCATAACCCGTTAATGGGGACACGTGGCGTTTCCCGCTTTGCCAGTAGCTGTTATAGCCCTGCCTTTGTGCTTGAATGCGAAGTGATAAAACGCTTGCGTAAAAACGGTCACGATATACAAATTGTGGTACCGTTTGTGCGCGCATTGTCCGATGCAGCCAAAATCATTGATCTGTTGGCAGAGCAGGGGCTACCCAGAGGCCTTGAGGGGCTGAAAGTGTTGTACAGTGTTAACGTGCCGTCTGCTGCACTACTGTCTGAACGCTTGCTGCACTACTTTGATGGGCTCGTAATTGATGTGGATTCACTCACGGAGTTTACGTTTGGAGTGGATAAAACAAATCAAGGGCTTACCCCTTTGTTTGACCCAGAAAATGAGGCGGTGCTCACACTAATTGATACTGCTGTGCATGCCGCGTCTTCATCGTCTAAACCAGTGTTATTACTGATTCAGGCGCTAGCAGAATACCCGAAACTGCAAGATTATATTGTTGAACACCAAGGAATAGATGTTGCAGTGACGGCGTAACTTAACCGGTGGCGAGAGAGGAATATAAGAGACTGTCATCTCGCCACTTGTAACATTTCATTGACATTTTGCTGGTTTTTTTATCAACTGGTCTGACCAAGTTAAAGGCAGGCAGATGTCATGAATTCTTCTCTACGCAAAGCAAACCTGTACCTCAGTTTGTTCGGCTTCTTTAAAGTACCGCTGATTTGGTGGTGCCGTCCTAAAATCCTCCACCTCGATGAGCGTAAAGTTGAGGTCCGTATTCCTCTGAAAAAGAAAACCAAAAATCACCTCAACAGCATGTATTTCGGCGTCTTGGCTGTTGGTGCTGATGTGGCTGGCGGCTTCATGGCGATGAGCAAAGCAGAGTCACGCGGCGAGAAGATTTCACTAGCGTTTAAAGCGGTTGAAGGGAAGTTCCTCAAACGGCCAGAAGCTGACGTGCATTTTGTTTGTGAGGATGGCCCACTGATTGATGCCATGCTGGATGAAACATGTCGTTCGGGCGAGCGCGTCAATCAGGCGGTGAAAATCACCGCCGTCTGTCCGACATTACATGGTGACGAGCCTATGGCAGAGTTTTTATTGACACTGTCACTGAAGAAAGTGGCTTAGTCATCCAGTTCAATTTGTTCAATGGCCACGATTCGGCTGCGGTTTAATACAATCTTCCAGCGATAGTATTTCACTTCGCCATTGAGAGTGTTCTCTTTGGCGACAAGGTTGAGCAGGTGACGTTTCTCTACCGACTCTCTGGTGACCTGGCCATTATTCAGTACGTAGAGTTTGTTTGAACCTTTATCCATCAACCGAGTGAGGAAACGCATGTTAATAAACATGGTCTCCCGTGTTTCTTCGTAACCGCTCATGAATTTAGAGGTCGACATTTCCGTGTGCGAGCGGTAATGCAGGATTTGTTCTTCACGTTGTGCCACGCGCTTTTTGCGGATTGTCTGAATACGGTCTGGCAACTCACTGAGTTTTTCAAAGTCCAGCCACTCGCTTTTCTGACCGACGGTTTTGTTGGTCGTCGGGTCGATGTAGCGTCGACGCCATTTAGGCTTACCTCTGCGAATCCAACGCCATAAGGCATCACGCAGGTCGTCTTTAAAAATTTCGCGCAGAGCGTAAATCAAAGACATGGCAACGATGAAAGAAGCAGTGATTTCTCCCCAATAGTCTCGGGCTAGAACGGCGGTGATGGTTACAAACACCATCACCAGACCTGTTGCAAAGCCTTTGACTGCGCGTTTCATATTTTTTCCCAGAGATATGGTTTTCTCTTTAAGCAGAATCGGGTGCTCAATCAAACGACGCAACAGGCGCATTTTATTGCTCATGCGCGTGACATCTTCACGCACGCTTTGAGAATTGTATTCGTTGAGCTTACGATGCGCGGCTTCTTTTTCAACAATAGCTATCAGGCGTTCTTTAATGGTTTTGTAGTCACCTTCGCGGGGCAGGTGAGCCACCAGCGCCAGAAACTTCTGACCGGTATACCAGGAGAGGTAATTATCAATATTGGCATAGTAACGTTTGAGGTTTTCTTCATACGGGATACTACGGCGCAGGCGTTTTAGAATATCGAGTGCGAGCTCTATAATTTCATCAATTTCGTCTTCGGTGACCGGTGACGCTTCATTTTTTCGTAGTTCACTAACGGCCTTATCCAGAGCAATCACGTACTGATAGGCGAACAAGCTCAGGCTGACCCGGTATTGCGTGGTAGAAAGGTGGCCCCGTTTTGCCAGGCGACTGTGTACCAAAGGCAGAAGTATCTTGTCACTGAAGTAGGCACGTTTCTGCTGCATTGAGCCGTAGTACAGCTCGGATTCGGAGGTGACTTCCGGTGTCAGTCCCAACTCACCGGGGACAAACAGATACCAATCTAATCGACATTTTTTGCTGGTTGCCAGCGCGTGAGAAATGCGGAGAGTGATGCCATCGTGTTTATCAACTGTGACCAAAAGTGCGCCCCTGAAAAAATAGATAAATTCCTTTCGAAGAGAGAGCAAGGATATCAGAGTTTAGGTATAATCACCGCAAATTTGAGATGAGACAGAAAAAATGATTAAAGTTGGTCAAATAAACCGCCTGGAAGTGGTAAAACGCGCGGATTTTGGACTTTTTCTGGATGCGGGTGACTTTGGTACCACGCTGCTGCCAAACAGACATGTGCCGGAAGGGACAGAAATTGGGCAGTCTCTGGATGTGTTTCTGTATTTTGATTCAGACAGTCAGCTTGTGGCTACGACCGAAGAGCCCATTGCTCAAGTGGGCGAGTGGGGGCTGATGAAAATTGAAGGCGTAAACAGCACGGGCGTGTTCGCCAGTTGGGGGATTAAAGACAAAGATCTGCTAATCCCATACAGCGAGCAACGTAGTCGTTTACGCGCAGGACAAACGATCCTGGTATATGTCTATACCGATAAGGCGTCGGGTCGTATTGTTGGTACCACGAAGTTTAATAAACTATTGGACAAAGAACCGGCTAATTACACGTGTAATCAGCAGGTTGAACTGCTGATCGCTGAACGTAGTGATCTGGGTTATAAAGCGATCATTGACGGCAAGCATTGGGGCATGATTTTTTCATCGGATGTTTTTGGCAAGGTTTTCATCGGTAAGCGCTTAAAAGGGTACATCAAAGAACTGCGCCCAGATGGCAAAATCAACTTGTCGTTACAGAAAGTGGGCGTCGCTAAAATGGATGATTTGAGCGAAAAAGTACTTGATCTACTTGAGAAAAAAGGCGGGTTCCTACCTTTGAATGACAAGTCATCGCCGGAGGCTATTTTTGCTGCGTTCCGAACCAGTAAAGGCACATTTAAAAAGACGATTGGCGGCTTGTATAAGCAAGGCCGAATTGTCATTGAAAAGGATGGCATTCGTCTCGCATAACGCAGCGGTTAAAAAAACGGCCTAAAACCGATCCTGTTTTAGGCCTAGGGGAAGGGCTCCTACAGAGCCTGCGCTAAATCACTGATATCATTTCACTTAATGACTACTTAATTGTAGTACATAATCGTGATTTCGCTAGGCTCTGGCAGAATTTCATACTATCGTTTGACGGTTCAGAATAAGTTTTTATCTCTAACTAGTTCTCTTGGAAGGCCATTTTTAATCCGGTTGCCTACCCATTTTCCAAGGCCGATCACATCGTTATCTAATTTTACGATCACTTCTCCCTGGCCTGACAGACCCTCTGGGCGCACATCCCGGCCCATAAACCACTCTCGTGCATCGTCTACCGATATGCAGACGCTGTTTGCTTCATCACCGGTGGCTAATGCTGTTGCGACCTGATGTTGCCAGCGATATCCTTTTTTGTGCGCCTCGGCGATTTTTATCCCCATACGTGAAAAGCGTAACTCGCCAATCATAGGTTCCAGTGCTTCAGGAAACAGCCACACGTCGTTGTCACGCAGCCAGATTTGGGTGTTATCAGGCAGCCTGATGTCTAGGGTGTTACGTAACTGTATTTCGATATCGCTACTGACTTTCTTCGAGGCTTTTTCAAACGGGAACTTGCCCATCTTCTTCTTTACGTCTGGCGGGACGACTGAGCCTGTTTTACGAAGTCGGGCCACAAAGAAGCCTTCGCAATCGTATACCTGCGGGAAAATGTGCAAAAAGCCATCCTCGGTGATGGCATGTTCTGCGCCTTCAAACAGAGAGCTCAGTGGTTCGAACTCAACGTTTTCACCAAACGTGTTTTTCAGGTGATGACAAACCTGCTGGTTTTCTTCAATACTCAATGTACAAGTTGAATACACCATGACACCACCCGGCTTGAGGGCATGGAATGCGCTTTCAATCAAATCCTTCTGCGTTTCAGAGATGGAAATGACTGACTCTTTGCTCCAGTTTTTCATCGCATCGGCATCCTTACGCACGGTGCCTTCCCCGGAACAGGGCGCATCAATCAAGACCGCGTCAAATTGCTCTGGTAACCAGCCACCAAAAACACGGCCGTCAAAGTTGCTCAACGCACTGTTTCTTACGCCGCAACGTTCAATGTTGGCATGCAGGACTTTTACCCGGCTGGATGAAAACTCGTTGGCGACTAGAACGCCCTGATTGTTCATCAAAGCCGCGATTTGTGTGGTCTTTGAACCCGGAGCCGCGGCCATGTCCAGCACGGCATTAAATTGTGGTTGGTGCTCAAATAATGCGGACACCGGCATCATTGAACTGGCTTCCTGGATATAGAACAAACCAGCCATGTGCTCAGCGGTGTTCCCTAGTGGGACCTGCGATTCGTCTGCTTCAATCCAGAAACCGGTCTCACACCAGGGAACCGGAGACAGAACCCAACCTTTTGTGGCGGCACGGCTTAGGAAATCGTCGACGGAAACTTTCAGGGTGTTTACACGGATGCTCTTACGCAACGGACGTTGGCACGCTGCCACGAAATCGTCCATGTTGAGATGAGTAGGAAGGATAGACGCTATTTCCTGAAGAAACGCGTCTGGCAGATAGACATTCTGGTGCAAGTGTTTAGCCCGTTAAAAAATTTGCGCAGATTATAACGGAAAAGTGCGGTAATTGGAGTGTTTCACACAAAGAAACCGCGCCGCCATTGGCTGCGCGGTGTATCGGAGACTACGGCTTAGGAATGGCGGTCCGCCATTTGAGCCAGTTATCTTCGGCGGCGGGATAAAGGTAGAAAGACTGGCCTTTTTTCGCTGCAGGAGAGAGATTGGGCTGTTCAGGTGTCGCGAAAGAAATTCCGCCGCGCACCAGTGAGTCCAATGTGCCGGCTTTTATGCTCGCGCCTGCCAGACCAATCGAAACATCGACACCGGAAGTATTCCAGAATACGGTATTAGTGCGAATCAAATAGGCGTATTGAGGCTGGATCCGGATGGTACTGACCACACGATCAGCGAATTCGCCCAAACGCACGTCTGTGACCTCACCAACTTCCATATCACGGAATAAAACTGGCGTACCTACGGCCACGGAACCACGCTTTTCTGCCTGTAAGGTAAACTCAATACTGTTGGTTTGCATCGGTTGGTGACCCAGAGAAAATAGACTCTGGGTTTTTCCTTTGCCGGGGGCGACGTCAATTGATTTACTCAGCAGATTCTGCAAGTTTTTAACACCACCAAGGCCAATTTCAGGCTCCGCCATCCAAAAGTGACTACCGGCTCGTGCGATGTGATCGGCAAATTCAGGTAAGACGCGCACTTTCACCTCGACTTCATTACTTTTGAAACTTGGGTAAACGAGTGATACTTCACCCACCTGTACACCATTGTATTTCAGAGGGGTGCCTTCACTGATGCCCGTATCCCCCTGGGCGAGCAAGGTAATAACATGGCCAAATTTTCGCGCCGACTTAAAGTCAGGGTAGAGCTTCCACTTTTTATTGAGTTTGTTTTCAACTCCCGGTAGAGAGTCAAAGGCGATGCCACCCTGGATAAGCGTTTTAAGTGGCGCGGCTTTGACGTTGATTCCCGTCAGGCTAGCATCAACCTCAACACCAGAACGGTTCCAGAATACCGTTTGTGGTGTAAGCAGGTGTTGATATTGATTTTCAATCGTAGCAGTGATGACGACGCCACCGTCAACCAAATGAAAATCGGCGATACTGCCGACCTGCAAGTTTCGATACAGCAGTGGACTGCCTGCTGAAATAGGCGGTAGTTCACTGGCAAACAGGGTCAGGCGCTTAGAGCCGGATTGATTGTACTTGGCCAGCTCAGCGAGGGATTTGTTTGGATAGAGCGGGTAGGACTCGGCCGCTTTTTCTGCGCCTTCGCTGACAAAACTGATGGATCCGGACAACAGTTGTTTGGCGGGCGGGACAGAGATGTTAAGACCAGATTCTGTCAATTCAGCACTGGCGCTGCCAGTGACATAAAAGCGGTTTCTGGATTTGATGAGATTGGCGTACCGATTGTCTATCAGTGTATCGAAACGCACTTTGTCATGCTCCAGCGCGACCTGTGTGATGGAGCCGACAGCAATACCTTTGTAGAGAATGTTAGCCCCGACGTCCAGCCCGTAAGAGTTATCAGAGTATAGGCGTACCACTACAGAACGCGCTTGTTCTTTGTTGAACTCATCTTTGCGATCCGCCGTAAACAGGCGTGAACGATCGCCGTTACCCGGATAGATGGTCAGATAGTTGCCTTTTACTAAATTGGCAATGTTTTCAATGCCGGACAAAGATACTTTGGCCTCTTCAAGGACAAATTTACTGCCCGTGTTGAGCATGTCACTGAATGCCGGCTGTATCGCTGCGGAGGCGATAATTTGCTGTCTGCCTTCGCTTAGTTGTAAGTCCGTGACCTGACCAATTTCCAAACCTCGATACATGATGGGTGCGCCGTGCGCGCTGATCTGGTTGTCATCGGGCAGGATGATTTTGATTGGGATACCGCGCCCTGCGGTCTTAAGATCCTGGTAGAGCCTGAATTGCGTGTTCTCTTCAACCGGCAGACCGCCATCCGGAGAATCCACCGCAATGGCACCGCTCAAAAGGGCACTAAAGCTCTCCAAACGTACATCCACACCATCAAAGCCGATACTGGTTCCGATACCGCTCACGTTCCAGAATCGGCTTTGGTCTGTGATGATCTTGCGGTATTCATCTTTGATGTAAGCCTGAATTAATACCGACTTGGCGTCCGGGTCTAATTGATAGTTGTACACTTCGCCAATGGGGATTTTTTTATAAACGATCTGTGACCCCATGGAAACGCCACCCAGATCGCGCGCTTTGAGCGTAATGGTCAGTCCTTCACGACCTTTGAGATCCGCAGGTGCCCGGTCGAGTGCGGTGTACTGGTTGAGCGGTTCCGACTTGACGTCACTGGGTTGAATGGCGATATAGTTTCCCGAGACCAGCGCATCCAAACCGGAAATCCCGGAAAGACTGGCCGTTGGTTTCACCAGCCAAAAGCGGGTATCTTTCGACAGCAGTTTTGTGGCTTCGGGATAGATATCGGCATCGACATAAATATTTTGCAGATCGTCGGTAAGTTTGATGTCACGTACCATTCCGACTTCGAGACCTTGATAGCGGATGGTTGTTCGTCCAGCGACCAGCCCCTGCGCATCAGAGAAATAAATTTGAATCCGGTCACCGGCATCGTGTATCGCTTTCACCAGCAGCCACCCGGCCAATACCATAGTGAGGATGGGTAAAATCCAAAGTGGCGAGATACCTTTGTTACGTTTTACGTCTGGTGTATACGAGTTTTGATTCGATGATTCTTTACTCATTCTCTGACTCATTTTGTGGTGTAGATTCGCGGTAGTTGTCCCAGATAAGTCTCGGATCGAGGCTTTCGGCAGCAAGCATTGTCAGTACAACCACCACACCAAAAGCTACAGCGCCGTAACCCGGCGTGAAATCAAGGATTTGTCCGCGATCGACTAATGTCATCATTATAGAAATAACAAACAAATCCATCACTGACCATTTTCCTATCCATTTGACGACAAAAAAGATAGTCATTCGCTGGCGATGATACACCTGACGTTTGAACTTGATGGCCAGTAACAAATAGCTTAAACCGAGTATCTTGGCGACAGGCACCACAATACTGGCAATAAAAATAATGGCAGCAATACCGGACATGCCATTGTTTACCAAAGAGGCGACGCCAGAGAAGATGGTATCTTGCAAGCGCTGTCCGTTGGTGATCAAAATCGATATTGGAATCAGGTTCGCTGGAAAAATAGCAATGGCAGCGGCGACCAAGTAGGCCCAGGTTTTCTGAATGGAGCGTGGTTTACGATGGTGAATCGCTTCATGGCAGCGAATGCACTGTTTGCCTTCCGGCTGGGACAGGTGGCAGTTGTGACAGTGTAACTCTTTGCATTGGAAGGCGTAATTGATCTCCGGACTCCAGGCTTCCCAGTAACGACGTACGCTAATTCGACTGATCAATAGCACAACGGCGAGTTGCAACAGCACAAGTCCGTACAGGCCGGGTCCGACAAAAATGTCTGAATAATCCTGCAGTTTAAAACAACTAATGGCGATACTCACCAGAAACACATCAAGCATCACCCAGTGTTTAAGGTGTTGGATCAACCACAGCGACACACGCAGTGTTTTGAAGGAGTGGATACGCAACGCAGCATGTGCGGCGACTACTGAGGCGCAGACAATGAATGGGGCGATAGAGCTGCAGAACAGTACCAGTATCCCTAACATGACAAAGCCTTCTTGCATCAGAGTAAATACGCCATCGGGCAGTGTGGCCGGAATCATGACACCAAATAGACGGATACTGATGAAGTTAAACAAATGAGACGGAAGGAACAGCAGTAAACAGGTAATGGCGATTGCCAGATTGCCAGACAGAGAAGCGGAACCTCCTCGGTAGAGCCGCGTGCCACAGCGGGGGCAGTAAGCACTTTTACCGTGCTCGACATCCACGACATCGACAGGCAGCTCACAGCCTTGGCATAAGCGGACGGTATTGACGTCCGCTTGATGGGCGTTCAGGGGACGGGCGTTTCTCACTGAGTGCCCGCTAATTTGGTTACGCTGTCACTAATACGCGGAAGACTGTACACTCCCGTATAGTGTTTGATACAAGCCGTCCTGTTCAACCAGTTCTCCATGCGTCCCCGTTTGAGTTACCTGACCGTCTTCCAAAACATAGATGAGGTCGGCTTGTTTTACCGCCGACAGGCGGTGTGCCACGATTAATGTTGTCCGTCCATTCAGAAATTCGGACAGGGCTTTATGCAGTGCCGCTTCAGTGGCCGTGTCTAACGCCGATGTCGCTTCATCCAGAATGACGAATTTTGGATCGCTCAGTACCATCCGGGCAATCGCCAGACGTTGTCGTTGTCCACCGGATAAACGAATGCCGTTTTTACCAATTTGCGTATCCAACCCTTCACTGAGTTGAATCGTGACATCCTGCATCTGAGCAACTTCCAATGCCCGCCATAATGACAAGTCATCGTAGTGCCCCCCGAGGGTCAGATTATGCCTTAAGCTGTCATTAAATAGTATAGGTTGTTGTAATACCACGGCTATTTGATCACGAATAACGTCAAAGCTGATATCGGTGGTTGATGCGCCGTTGAAACGGATCTCACCTGACGAAGGCTGATAGACGCCGATAAGTAATTGAATCAGAGTCGATTTACCCCCGCCACTGGCGCCAACCAGCGCGACTTTCTTACCAGCAGGAATGCACAACGACAGGTTGTTTAATACCTGATGATCGGAGTGATAAGCAAAACTGACGTTATCGACCATCACGTCAACTTCACGATCATCAGTGAACGGGTTGATTTTACTTTTTGGTCGCTGTTCCTCTTCTAAGTCGAGCAGGGCATTGATCCGATTTAGTGCGGCTTTGGCGCTATACCAGGAAAACTGAATGCCTAGCAACTCCTGGACTGGACCAAGCATAAACCAAAGATAGCCGAACACGGCAAAGATCTGACCAATCGTAAGGTCACTAAATAGCACCATCAGCATCGCAACGGCACGAAACAGTTCAAAACCGAGTAAAAAAAGCAGAAAGGAAATGCGGCCGGCAGCTTCTGATTGCCAGGCATACTTGTCCGCAGCCAGGCGTACGTCATTGGCTTGAAGCTTCAGCTGTTGCAAAAACTCCCGTTCCCGGTTGGCTGCTCTGAGTTGATAGATCCCATCAAGCGTCTCTACCAGACGATTCTGGAAGGCTTCGAACGATTGGTTTTCTTTCTTTTTCAAATGCTTGACTTTGCTTCCGAGTTTTCGCGAGAAGTAGATCACGACAGGGTTCACCAGCAGAATAAACAATCCGAGACGCCACTCCAGCCATAGCAATACAATCGCGGTACCGATCACCGTTAAAAAACTGATGATGAATTTGCTCAAAGTAGAACCGATGAACTGATCAATGGTTTCGATGTCTGTAATCAAATGAGCATTGATGCCACCGCTGCCTTTAGTTTCGTATTGGCGGATGCTGATGCGTCCGAGTTTATCGATCATTTTCTCACGCATTTTGTACGTGATGGTTTTCGACACCAGTGTAAACTGGCGGCTTTGGACGATGTTTAATCCCTGACTGATGGTGCGCATTAAAACAACCAACAGCAGAGTTAACATGATGTAACCTGTTGCTGTTTGCCATTGCAGAGGCATCACCGCGTTCATCATCGCCAGACCCGTACCAGGCTTGTTCAGCAGAACTTCATCTACCATGAGTGGCATCAGCAGTGGGATAGGGACGCTGACCAAAGTGGCCACCACCGCAATCAGGTTGGCGAGAATCAGCTTGGCCTTATGTTTTTTTACTTGTTTTATAAGCCAGGAACGGCTAATAGTGTCAGGGTTGTTAGTCATTATAATGAGAATGAATCCTATTTAGATTTTGGTATTGTACTGATAACCTATTTGGAAGTCTCTAGTTTTCACTTGGAAGTTAATATGAAAATAGAACATTATCAGCGCTTAACTAAGCAAGCAGTTGCGCTTTTGGAATCAGAAAAAGATCTTATCGCTAACCTGTCGAATCTCAGTGCGTTGTTAAACATGGAATTGGAAGACCTGAACTGGGTTGGATTTTACCTGATGAAAGATGACGAGTTGGTGCTTGGACCGTTCCAGGGCAAACCAGCGTGTGTACGTATCCCGGTTGGTCGCGGCGTATGTGGTACTGCTGTGGCAACCAATGCAGTTCAGCGTGTGCATGATGTACACGCTTTTGAAGGACATATTGCTTGCGATGCGGCAAGTAACTCGGAAATTGTTATCCCATTTTCAATCAATGGCAACATTGTTGGTGTATTAGATATCGACAGCCCTTCAGTTGGTCGTTTTAGCGACACTGATGAGGAAGGATTAACACTTTTGATGTCAGAAGTTGAAAAGCTGCTCAATTCGCACGCAGCCAACGCATAATTTGCTTCTAGACTGTGGTTTTTCGCTTGCAGGTCACTATAATACCTGAAATATTTATCTTAATGCTCGCGGAAAACCGCATTAACCAGGAATCCTCATGGAAAACACTGAAAAGTTAAAAAACAGCAAAGAAGTTATCGCATACATTGCTGAATGTTTCCCTAAGTGCTTTACTTTAGAAGGTGAAGCAAAACCTCTGAAAATTGGTATTTTTCAGGACCTTGCTGACCGTCTGAATGAAGACCCGAAAGTAAGTAAGACCCAGCTTCGCGCAGCGTTAAGACAATACACATCTTCATGGCGTTACCTGCACGGTGTTAAACCGGGTGCAGTTCGTGTTGACCTAGATGGCAACGAATGTGGTGTATTAGAAGAAGAACACGTTGAACACGCAAAAACAGCACTTGCTGAAAGTAAGGCTCGTGTTCAGGCTCGTCGCAAAGAGCAAGCTCAAAAAGCCCGTGATGAAGGTAAAGCAAAACCAAAAGCGAACAAAAAGCCTCAACAGGCTCGCCGCGCCCAACCTAAGTCTCAAAAACCAAATAAACCAGTTGAAACGCGTGCTTTAAATGCAGATGAAATGACCGTCGGCAAGCAGGTTAACGTAAACATGGGTAAAGGAAACATGGCTGCGACCATTGTTGAAATCAATAAGGAAGATGTGCGTGTTCAACTAGCAAACGGCCTTCAAATGGTTGTAAAAGCGGAGCACCTGCGCGCATAAAGGAGATACTCCTACGCATGAAATGCCGTTCAAAACTAACTATGATCGCTGCTGGCCTCTGGCTGGCAGCTTTTTCAGTTCAGGCTCTTGAAGCCAAAATCGCGAAGGACGATTTACCCGTTCTTCAACCTGAAGTTCAGCATGAAACCGCTGCCAAGCGGGTAACCTCACGCTTTACTCGTTCTCACTACAAACACTTCACACTGGATGACCAGTTCTCGGAAGCGATATTCGAGCGTTATCTGGAACTTCTGGATTACAATCGTAATATTTTCACTCAGGCTGATATTGACTCCTTCAAAGCGTGGTCAGTTCAGTTGGATTATCAACTGAAAGCCGGCAATAACCAGATTGCGTTTGAGGTTTATAACCTGTCGATGCAAAAGCGTTACGATCGGTTTAAATACGCATTATCGTTACTCGATAAAGAGATGACGTTCGATACTGATGAGTCGATTGAGTTGGATCGCTCCAAAGCGGCCTGGCCGAAAGATGAAGCAGAGTTGAATGATTTGTGGCGTAAGAGGGTGAAATACGACCAACTGAATCTGAAAATGACGGGCAAAACCTGGCCAGAGATTCAGGAGATGTTGGGTAAACGTTACAACAACGCCATCAAACGTCTTAGCCAAACTCACAACGAAGATGCGTTCCAGCTCTACATGAATGCATTCGCACGTCAGGTCGATCCCCACACCAGTTATCTGTCTCCACGCAACGCCGAACAGTTCCAGTCAGAAATGAATTTGTCTCTGGAAGGGATCGGTGCTGTGTTGCAAATGACGGACGATTACACTGTGATTCGATCACTGGTTGCTGGTGGCCCTGCGTCTAAGAGCAAGCAATTGAGTGAAGGCGACAGAATCATTGGTGTTGGCCAGGAAGGCAAGGCGGTCGTTGATGTCATTGGCTGGCGTTTAGACGATGTTGTTGAGCTGATTAAAGGGCCAAAAGGGACCAAAGTGATACTGCAAGTCTTGCCGGAAGGTAAAGATGTAAAAAGTCACACTGTCACAATTGTCCGAGATAAGATTCGCCTGGAAGACCGCGCCGTAAAATCAGAACTGATTGAAAAGAATGGCAAGAAAATTGGCGTGCTTGAAGTGCCAAGTTTCTACGTTGGTCTGGCAAAAGATACCGACAAACTGATTTCGGATCTCAAGAAGAAAGGCGTCGAGGGGATTATTGTCGATCTACGCAATAACGGTGGCGGCGCTTTGACAGAAGCTACGGCGTTATCGGGCTTGTTTATTACTAGTGGCCCGGTGGTACAGGTTCGTGACAGTTACGGTCGTGTAAATGTGAATAGTGATACGGATGGGCAAATCAGCTATAACGGCCCAATGACCGTGCTGATCAACCGCTATTCCGCATCGGCTTCAGAGATCTTTGCTGCCGCAATGCAAGATTACGGTCGTGCCATCATTCTAGGTGAGAACTCATTCGGGAAAGGTACGGTTCAGCAGCATCGTTCGCTGAATCATATCTACGATCTGTTCGATAAACAGCTCGGCTACGTGCAGTACACGATCCAGAAATTTTACCGAATTGATGGTGGCAGTACTCAGAATAAAGGTGTAATTCCAGATATCGCGTATCCGACGGCAATCGATCCAAGTGAAACCGGTGAGAGTGTTGAAGATAACGCGCTGCCTTGGGATAGCATCGATCAAGCCAACTACCGGAAGTTGAATGATTTTTCTGCACTTATCAAAACGCTGCAGTCTGAACATGAAGCTCGTGTTGCTAAAGATATGGAGTTTGGTTTTATCCAGCAGGATATCGCGCAATACAAAGCGGAAAAAGACGACAATATGCTTTCATTGAATGAGAAAACTCGTGAAGCGGAAAGTGACAAAGCGGATAAGCAACGTTTGGATCGTATTAATGAGCGTCAGAAAGCCACAGGTAAAAAAGCGTTCAAATCGTTGGATGACATTCCTAAAGATTACGAAGCGCCAGATGCGTATCTGGATGAATCAGTGGCTATCATGGTAGACATGCTAAACAGCAAGTAACCAGCTAAAGTAAATCGAAGCGGGCAGTGATGCCCGCTTTTTTTGTATTCTAAATTATTGTGATGGATATCAAAAATATCGCGCTATCGTATTAACAGTTCTAAGCTTAAAGAAAAGTGCGGGAGATGCGCGATGACGAAATGGATTTTGTTGCTATTGGCTTGTTTTAGCCTGACCGCGGCGAGTTGGGAGACCCCACCTAAAAATGATTTAACTCAATTTGATTTACCATTTCTGTTGGGTGACTGGTACCTACTTAATCCGGAGCCTGAGCAGTCTCAGGAGAACTTTCTCGCCATTAAACTCAGTTTGAGATCAACGTACTCGTTTTCCATTGATATCCAGAAGAAAGATTACAGTGTGGATCACTGGGAAGGTTTTTATACAGCCAATGAAGATACGATCATCTTGGGTGTTAATACGACTGAGCCTCAGATTTACGCGTATGAAGGAAACCATAACTTACTGAACCTGAACGGGGTGACTTTCACCAAGGCCTTGTCAAATGGCCTGGCAGGAGTGTGGTCGAGTGCTGAATTATCGGGTGATGATATTCAAGCCAGTGACGTTCAGCATATGGATTTGGTGCTTCAGCCGGACTTTATTTTTATGTTTCGAGCCACTAATGGTGAAGGCGATGAGGCCATCCATCGTGGTGTCTACTACACCGAAGACAATAATTTGGTCTTGATGTATGAAAACGGTGAGCACGAGACAACTTATTCTTTGAAGCGTGATCAACTCACGCTGCAAGGCGATGATGGAGAGATGTTCGCAGTGCTGGACCGAATAAGATAACATAATGTTTGTTTGCCGTTTCCGCTAGATATTTCACTGTTTTTGTAGATAATATCAGCAAAATAACGAGGTATTTTTTGAATACCTCGTTTTTTCGTTTACGCTCTTGTAACTGCGTATCATCACCCTCAGATATAAGGGTATCAACTCGTCAAAAGGATTAAGACAATGGCTCATACTCCTCAAGCCAAATATCGTAAAGATTATCAATCGCCTTCTCACACCATCACTGATATTGACCTGACATTCGATTTGCATGACAACGCGACCGTTGTTACGGCCGTTTCCAAGGTAAGACAGTTGAAGGACAGCACAACGCTGAGCCTGGATGGAGAAGGTCTGGAGCTGAAGGACATTCTGGTCAACGACACACCATGGACGGACTACAACCTGACAGAAAGTGGCTTGGAGATTTTATCTCTGCCAATCGAATTTGATTTAACGATTGTTACGCTGATTGACCCAGAAGCTAACTCGGCTCTGGAAGGGTTGTACAAATCGGGCGGGGCATTCTGTACACAGTGTGAAGCGGAAGGTTTCCGTCGCATCACGTATTATCTTGATCGCCCGGATGTGTTGGCGAAGTACACCACCAAAGTGATTGCTGACAAAGCTGAGTATCCGTATTTACTTAGTAATGGTAACCGAATTGCAGAAGGTGATTTGGAAGGTGGCCGCCACTGGGTTCAATGGCAGGATCCACATCCGAAACCTGCGTATCTGTTTGCATTGGTGGCGGGCGATTTTGACGTATTGCGAGACAGCTACATCACTAAATCAGGCCGCAATGTGGCGCTGGAAATTTTTGTCGACAAAGGCAATCTTGATCGAGCCAATCACGCCATGGTTTCGCTGATCAACTCAATGAAGTGGGACGAAGAGCGTTTTGACCTGGAGTACGATCTGGATATCTACATGATTGTGGCTGTCGATTTCTTCAATATGGGTGCGATGGAAAACAAAGGTCTGAACATCTTTAACTCTAAGTTTGTGTTGGCCAATGATCAGACAGCGACAGATACCGATTATCTGGGTATTGAAGCGGTTATTGGTCATGAGTATTTCCATAACTGGACTGGCAACCGAGTGACATGCCGAGACTGGTTCCAACTGAGCCTGAAAGAAGGGTTGACCGTATTCCGTGATCAGGAGTTTTCATCCGATCTCGGCTCTCGTGCCGTAAACCGTATCAATAATGTTCGTATTATTCGCGGTCCTCAGTTTGCTGAAGATGCCAGCCCGATGTCACATCCGATTCGTCCAGAGAAAGTGATTGAAATGAATAACTTCTACACCTTGACGGTGTATGAGAAAGGCAGTGAAGTGATTCGAATGATGCACACCTTACTGGGCGAAGAGGGATTCCAGAAAGGCATGAAGCTGTACTTTGAACGTCATGACGGTACCGCGGCGACTTGTGAAGATTTCGTGGCTGCGATGGAAGATGCCTCCGGTATTGATCTCAAGCAATTCCGTTTGTGGTACAGCCAGTCTGGCACTCCAACTTTGAAAGTAACGGATGAGTACAATGCGGCCGATCAAATGTATACGCTCACGGTTGAGCAGTCGACTGAAGCGACTCAGGATCAGGCTGATAAACACGCGCTGCACATTCCGTTTGATGTCGAGCTGTATGATGCCAAAGGTAACGTGATTGAGCTGATCTCTGGCGGTGAAGCGGTATCGAATGTGCTTGATGTGAAACAGGCCAAACAGACGTTTGTGTTTGAAAAGGTGGCAGAGAAACCGGTTCCGTCTCTGCTGCGTGAGTTTTCTGCGCCAGTTAAACTGGAGTACGACTATTCAGATGACAGCCTGATCTTCTTAATGGTGCATGCACGCAATGAGTTTGCTCGTTGGGATGCCGGTCAGATGCTGCTGGCCAAATACATTCGTAGCAATGTTGCTGGTGTGCAAAATGGTGAAGACATTGTGTTACCGGAAGCGGTTATCGACGCATTCCGTGGAGTCTTGCTGAGTGATACGCTTGAACCTGCATTTATCGCCGAAATGATGGCACTGCCTTCTCATAATGAAGTCTCTGGCTGGTACAAGCTGGTAGATGTTGATGCCATTGCTGCAGTACTGAAAGGTATCAAAGTGCAATTGGCTGAGGCGTTGGAAGATGAATTTGGCGCGCTTTACCATAGCCTCAAGCAAGACGTTTACAGTGTTGACCATGCTGCAATCGGTAAACGTGCATTGCGTAATGCCTGCCTTGGCTACTTGGCCTATACCGAGCAAGGTGATGCGTTGGTACAGAGTCAGTACGCGCAGGCGAATAACATGACTGACACGATGGCTGCGATGGCTGGAGCCAACAGTGCTCAGCTGGCTTGCCGTGAAACTCTGATGGCGGATTACAGCGATAAGTGGAAACACGATGGCCTAGTGATGGACAAATGGTTTGCGCTACAAGGGTGTAATCCGGCGGAGAATGCATTGGACGTCATCAAGAAAACGATGAGTCATGAAGCATTCAGCCTTAAGAATCCAAACCGTACCCGCAGCCTGATTGGTTCGTTCCTGAACATGAACCCAGTGCGTTTCCACGCGAAGAGCGGTGAAGGTTATGCGTTTGCCGGAGAGATTTTGCGCGAATTGAACAGCTCGAATCCACAAGTGGCCTCTCGTCTTATTGATCCTCTGCTTAAATTCCGCAAGTATGATGAAGAGCGTCAGTCTCTGATCAAAGCCCAATTAGAAATGCTGAAGGGCATGGATAATTTGGCTAACGATCTGTATGAGAAAGTCACTAAGGCTCTGGAAGCATAAACCTTTGAAGGGGTGACCAAGGTCACCCCGATTTTAAGCTGATGAACACGTATTTTTTTCGTCTTAACATTTCGTATCAGACCTTTCTAGCACACTATTCTGGTATGGCAGCATCTGTTTTGGTGGTGACTGAGCAGGGGGGGCGGTTGCAATTACCCGCATCACGCTTTCGTCCATTTTTAACTCAGATTGGAGTAAAAGGTCGATTTCGGCTAACAACTGACCAAAACAATAAGTTTTTAAAGTTAGAAGTTCTGTGAGCAGCTAATTTCATAGCGATTTAAATAGAATCTTAATCACATTCTCAAACATTTCACCTCTTACCAGCTCTAAAATCATTAACTATTTGTCAATAAAGCTTTTACAATAAGGCGTGCATTACCAGTAGTAGGCACTATGCTTACTCCAACCCCTACAATAAAAAATAGCCTTATAGTGGAGTCGTTTATGACCGCGCGTGAAACTCTGATGCCGGTTCTTCTTGAAAAAGTGTACAAGCTTATTCAAGACAAACTCGAGCTTGCTCATCAACCCCTCGTAACTCAACTTGCGCAACATTTATTTAGCAACATTTCTCAAGATGATTTGATTGAGAGAAATGAATCCGACCTTTATGGTGCGGTGGTCAGCTTGTGGCACCACATCAATGATAAGAAGCCGGATGAGTTATCAGTCAGGGTGTTTAACCCAACCGTCAGCCGACAGGGCTGGCAATCGACACACACTATCGTAGAAATCGTCCTTCCTGACAGTCCTTTCCTTGTTGACTCCATCAAAATGGCGCTAAGCCGCCTAGACCTTGTTTCCCACCTGATGCTTCACGGTCCGACACAGATCGAACGTGATGAAACCGGTGACGTAACCGGGATCAACAATGGTGAAGGGGTATTTCAGTCTCTGTTCCATGTGGAAGTTGACCGCCTGAGCAGCAAAGAGGAAATGGCGTCGCTTAAACAGGAATTGCTCAGCATTCTTGAAGATACTGCTCTAGTCGTGAAAGACTGGCGCTCCATGGTCGACAAACTGGAAACGGTAACCGGCAACCTAGAAAAACATAAGAAAGAGATCCCGATCGAAGGGGATCGTTTTGAAGAAACGATCAAATTCCTGCGTTGGCTGGGGGATCATAATTTCACGTTCATGGGGTACAAGGAATACGATCTTGTCTCAGTGGATGGCGTAACCGAATTACGTCCGACCAAAGAAAAAGGCCTGGGCCTGTTCCAGGATGATAGCCGTGTACGCAGCGTAAAACTGACCGAGTTTTCTGACTCCGCTCGTCTGGAAGCGAAGAAACCCTACCTGCTGATCGTGACGAAAGGAAACAAACAGTCTCGTATTCACCGTCCTGCCTACACCGACTACATCGGAATTAAGAAGTTTGACAAAAACGGTAAGGTTATTGGTGAACATCGCTTTACTGGCCTGTACACCTCTGCGGTTTATAACCAGAGTGTGGAAAGCATTCCGCTGATCCGCGAGAAGGTGGAACGTATCCTGAAAGCCAGCGGCTACCGCGAAGGCTCCTATTCTTACAAAGCGCTACACAACATCATGGAGAACTACCCACGTGATGAGCTGCTGCAAGCAAAAGAAGAAGAATTGCTTGAAGTGGGGATGGGTGTGGTTCAGATGCAGGATCGCGATCTGCTGCGCTTGTTTGTCCGTAAAGACCCGTTTGGGCGTTTCTTCAGTTGTATGGTCTATGTCACCAAAGATCGTTACAACACGGAGCTGCGCCGACAAACTCAGCGTATATTGAAAAACTATTTTGGTTGTGAACAAGAAGTCGAGTTCACCACTTACTTTTCTGAAAGCCCACTGGCGAGAACGCACTATATTGTTCGTGTTGACAACAACAATATGGACGTTGATGTAAAACTGATCGAGCAAAACTTAATGGAAGCATCTTCAAACTGGGATGATCGTCTGTCTGACGCGATCGTAGCTAACTTTGGTGAAAGCAAAGGCCTGCCTTTGTCAAAAGAATACCTGCGCGCCTTCCCACGTTCTTACAAAGAAGATGTCATGCCAGGCTCCGCCGTAGCGGATATTGAGCGACTGGAAGCACTGAGTGATGATCATAAACTCGGCATGTTGTTCTACCGTCCACAAGAAGAAGCATCCGATTCCAAAGCAGTACGTCTCAAGCTGTATCACCGTGACGAGCCAATTCACTTGTCTGATGTAATGCCAATGCTGGAAAATCTTGGTCTTCGTGTTATCGGCGAATCGCCGTACGAAGTGATTAAGTCCAACGGTCAGACATACTGGATCCTGGATTTCTCAATGCTGCATAAGAGTGAGAAAACTGTGGATCTTCGTGAAGCTCGTGATCGTTTCCAACAAGCTTTTGCCGCCATTTGGGCCGGTAACCTGGAAAGTGACGGCTTTAACCGTTTGGTATTGGGCGCATCACTGACAGGACGTGAGATTTCGATCCTTCGCGCTTATGCACGCTACATGCGCCAGGTTGGCTTCCCATTTAGTCAGCAGTACATTGAAGACACACTAAACCATTACCCAGATTTGGCGAAAGGTTTGGTGGAGCTGTTCTCGAAGCGCTTTGATCCAAAAACCAAAGGCAGCCAGAAAGGACAAGCGGATCTCATTGCCAATATTACTGAGCAGCTGGATCATGTCGAAAGCCTGGATGATGACCGTATCTTACGTCGCTACATGGAAATGATTACCGCGACGTTGCGCACAAACTACTACCAGCTTGATGAGAACAAACAGCCAAAACCTTGGTTGTCTCTGAAGATGAAGCCAAGTGAGATTCCAGAAATCCCACAACCAGTACCTGCCTACGAGATCTTTGTGTATGCACCGGATATTGAAGGTGTTCACTTGCGTGGTGGTAAAGTAGCCCGTGGTGGTCTGCGTTGGTCTGATCGTCAGGAAGATTTCCGTACCGAAATTCTCGGTCTGGTGAAAGCGCAACAAGTTAAAAATACGGTTATCGTACCGGTGGGTGCAAAAGGTGGTTTCGTTTGTAAACGCCAGCCATCATTGACGACCCGCGATGAGATCTTTGCAGAAGGACAACGTTGTTATAAGCGCTTTATCCGTGCATTACTTGACGTTTCTGACAACATCATTGAAGGGGAAGTGATTCCGCCTCAGAGCGTTGTGCGTCATGATGAGGATGACCCATATTTGGTTGTTGCTGCGGATAAAGGTACCGCGACATTCTCGGATCTGGCGAACTCGGTGTCTGCGGAGTACAACTTCTGGTTGGGCGACGCGTTTGCGTCTGGCGGCTCAAACGGCTATGACCACAAAGCCATGGGTATCACGGCGAAAGGTGGCTGGGAATCGGTGAAACGTCATTTCCGTGAAATGGGCATCGATTGTCAAACCACAGATTTCACTGCGGTGGGTGTCGGTGATATGGCGGGAGATGTGTTCGGTAACGGCATGCTGCTGTCAAAACACATCCGTCTGCAGGCAGCCTTTAACCACATGCATATCTTCATTGATCCAACCCCAGATGCCGCAAGCAGTTGGAAAGAACGTGATCGCTTGTTCAAACTGCCGCGTTCAAGCTGGGAAGATTATGATCCTAAACTGATTTCCAAAGGGGGCGGCATCTTCTCACGCCGGGCCAAGTCGATTTCACTGACGCCGGAAATTCAGAAGATGCTGGGTACCAAGAAGGCATCGGTAGCGCCGAATGATCTGATTAAGATGATCCTGAAAATGAAAGTGGATCTTCTGTGGAACGGCGGGATCGGAACTTACGTGAAGGCTTCGACGGAAACGCATACTGACGTAGGTGACCGTGCGAATGATGTACTGCGTATCGATGGTCGTGAATTGCGAGCCAAAGTGGTGGGTGAAGGTGGTAACCTGGGCATGACGCAACTTGGCCGAATTGAGTACGCTCTGACTGGCGGTCGCGTGAACACCGACTTTGTCGATAACGTTGGCGGTGTTGACTGTTCAGATAACGAGGTCAACATTAAGATCTTCCTTAATGGCTTAGTGGCGAATGGCGATCTTACGATCAAACAGCGCAATACGATCCTGGAATCGATGGAAGACGAAGTTGGCGAGATCGTTCTGGAAGATGCCTACTGTCAGTCTGAGTCCATTTCAGTGACTGAACAGCAGGGCGTTTCTACCGTGAAAGAACAGATCCGCTTTATCCATACTTTGGAGAAAGCTGGTCAGTTGGATCGGGCATTGGAATACATCCCAGATGATGAAACGCTGTTGGAGCGTGAGAAGCAAGGCCTGGCACTGACTCGCCCTGAACTTTCTGTTCTGGTTGCGTATGGCAAAATGGTGTTGAAAGAACAGTTGGTACACGATGATATCGCCAACGATGAATATCATGCGCAGCAGTTAATCAACTACTTCCCGACTGAGTTACGCCGTAACTATTCTCAGTATATGCAGAACCACCCGTTGCGAGCGGAAATTATCGCAACAGCGCTGGCGAACCAAATGGTGAATGAAATGGGCTGTAACTTTGTCACCCGTCTGCAAGAAGAGACTGGTGCCAATGTAGTTGATATCGCTAACGCTTATGCGGCATCCCGTGAGATCTATGGTCTGGACAAAGTGCTTCAGCAGATTCGAGAGCTAGACAATAAAGCGGAAGCGCAAACGCAATACGATTTGATGTTCTATGTTCGTCGTACGCTACGTCGACTGGCTCGCTGGTTACTGCGTAATCGCACTGGTAAGCAATCGGTGAAACTGCTGGTGGAACTGTATCAGTCCGATGTGAACACCATAACCGAGAAGCTGGATGATATGCTGGTTGAATCGGAAGTGGCTGAGCACAATGAGATGGCACAGGCGTGGATTGAGAAGGGCATCTCGGCTGAATTGGCCAATTATGTCGCACGTTTGTCTAGCCTGTACTCAGTACTGGATATATCCACAGTGTCCCGTGAAAAAGGCAAAACTGTTGAACAAACCGCCAAACTGTATTTCAATTTGGGTGACCGTTTGTCATTGCACTGGTTCCTGAAACAAATCAATAATCAGGCGGTGGATAATAACTGGCAAGCGCTGGCTCGTGCGGCCTTCCGTGAGGATCTGGATTGGCAGCAACGTCAGTTGACTGGCCAGGTTCTGAGCTGCAGCTGTGCACCTGAAGAGTTGGATGTTATGCAAGCGCTGGAAGACTGGATTCAGGCCAACGAAGTCTCACTACAACGTTGGGACAACATTCTCAATGAGTTCAAAGTGGGGTCAGTACATGAATTTGCGAAATTCTCTGTGGCATTGAGAGAATTGATGCTATTAAATTTGAATTGTGCTGCAAATGAGTAAATAATAAGGCCCCGTTTATACGGGGCTTTTTTCTTTCGGAGGCACAATGCTTTACCGTCTAGCCAGAGCTGGCTTTTTTCAACTTGATGCCGAAAAGGCACATGATCTTGCAATTCAGAATTTCAAACGTTTCACCGGCACTCCTCTCGATCTTCTTTACCGTCAACAACTTCCACACCGACCTGTCGAATGCATGGGACTGACTTTCCGCAATCCAGTTGGACTGGCCGCGGGTCTGGATAAAAACGGTGAGTGTATCGAGGCATTCGATGCAATGGGGTTCGGCTTTGTTGAGGTGGGAACCGTTACGCCTCGCCCTCAACCAGGTAACGACAAACCACGTCTTTTCCGTTTAGTTGAAGCGGAAGGCATTATCAACCGGATGGGGTTCAACAACCTGGGTGTGGATAATCTGATTGAGAATGTTAAAAAAGCGAAGTTCGAATGTGTACTGGGTATCAACATTGGTAAGAACAAAGATACGCCAATTGAAAAGGGCACTGAAGACTACTTGATTTGTATGGAGAAGGTGTACGAATACGCCGGCTATATCGCAGTGAACATCTCCTCTCCGAATACTCCTGGACTTCGTTCTCTGCAGTATGGAGATGCTTTAGATGAACTGCTGTCATCTTTAAAAGAGAAGCAGTCGGCACTGGCGGAAAAGTATGGCAAATACGTACCGCTCACCCTGAAGATCGCGCCGGATCTTAGTGACGAAGAGATCACCCAGATCTGTGAATCGTTGATCAAAAATAATATCGATGGCGTCATTGCAACCAACACCACACTCGACCGAACTATGGTGGAAGGAATGAAGCATGCGAACGAAGCCGGTGGATTAAGTGGACGCCCGGTTCAGTCGCGCAGTACGGAAGTCGTACGTCGTCTTCACGAAGAGTTGGGTGACAAGCTACCTATTATTGGGGTGGGTGGTATCGATTCGTACGTATCGGCCAAAGAAAAGCTGCTGGCCGGCGCCAAGCTGGTTCAGGTGTACTCTGGTTTTATCTACCATGGTCCGGGATTGGTGCGAGACATCGTTAAGAATCTTTGATTGAGTGACACCGTCACCCTCAAATTTAGTCGTGGCAATTCGTTTTTTAAAGAGGAAGTGAAAATTCATTTCCTCTTTTTTTTTATCAATACGCTCATAGAATTACAGTAATTGTCGGCAAAGGTAATTAAGCGTTTTACCTTGGAAGTTTAATTATAAACTGAATTTGAGAGTTGGAACGATGCTTAAACCCAGTGATAAATGGACTTGGTATTATGAAGACAGGGAAGGCTACTTAATGCTGGACCTGGGCGAAGACATGATATTCAAGACCAATCTAGAGCGTAAACTGCTTGTCGATTGTGCCGTTGGCATCAACGAATTTTCGGTTGATGATGCATCTGCATTCCAAACGTTTAAAGAACAAATTTCTCTTCTGCCTCTGAGCGAGCCGCGTCAGGCGGAATTGGCACTTTATTGTGTTGCCGCGAAGCGATTCCATAAGCCTGTTCAGCCTAAAAGTTGGTTTTTTGATGCACAGGGTGACGAATGTCAGCCCTCTGAAGGTGACATCGTTAAACTTAGCAACAGCGCCAGTTCGGGCCATTTCATCGTGTTAGAGGTAGGGGATAACGCCAGCTTAGTTGCATACATCGATCTTGAAGAATTCCAGATGTCAGGCAGTAAGTCTCTTGTGTTTGGTCAGGCTATTAAGGTGATGCACGACCGTATGTTGTTGGCCAACCAGTTATTTCAAACCCACTCATACGCTATGGTGGGCTAATCACTTTCCCTATACATTTGTTTCGTTCCTTTTGTTTCATTTCCTATATCGGCCTCTGAGCCGATTTTTTTTGTCCGCAATTCGGCCAGAAATCGCTCTTATCACCACCAATTCTGAACGCGAGAAAGCAGGGACACCCAGAGCAATTGAACACCATCATGGTGTCTCAAAGTTAAAATAGGTCAAAAATTTCACTTTTTTGTTGTTCCTTATTTGCCCATTATTTCATCGTCATTCCTCAAAAATTCCCATTTTAAGGTCAAAATGTAATAAATTTACACTGTAAAGGTCTGTGTGGTATAGACCAATATTGCATGGAATAAGTATTCACTTCGCTTGTGCGTCTTTATTTACGTTATTGAGTGCGAAGAGAAGTTGATGGAGAAGAATTTTAAGAAACAATGCGACAAAGCTGGTCAATTGATGTCCGTTTGGTGTCTCCACCGGAGAAAAGTGGAGGATAGATTTTCTCAATGCAGGGATGTCGGCTATAATGACGGGTCATTTTTATTATCTAAAGAGCACTATGCATCAATATCTTGCGGTTACCTCAAACGGTCTTGAGAACCTGTTAGTTGACGAGCTTATTCAGTTAGGCATTAGCAATCCGAAACCTGTTCAGGCAGGGGTTAAGTTCAAAGCGACAAATGAACAGATCTATCGCTGCTGTTTGTGGAGTCGGTTGGCATCAAGATTTGTGCGTGTGCTGGCCGAGTTTACTTGTCAGGATGACATGGATCTTTACCTGTCAGCGTCTGCGGTCAACTGGGTGAATCATTTCCACAGTTCGAAGAAGTTTGTGGTGGATTTTAATGGTACAAACCGTGAGATTCGAAATAGCCAGTATGGCGCGATGAAAGTGAAAGACGCGGTGGTGGATTGTTTCAATAAGAAAGGTTTACCTCGTCCGTCGATCAGTAAGGATCATGCGGATCTTCGCCTTCATGTGCGCCTGCACAAAGACAAAGCTTTACTCGGTATCGATATGGTCGGTGGTGGTCTTCATCAGCGTGGATATCGGACTGAGTCAGGTCGTGCACCTCTACGAGAGACGCTTGCTGCAGCGATTGTGTTACGAAGCGGGTGGGACGCATCTAAATCCCTGTTAGACCCTATGTGTGGTTCAGGTACTTTGCTTATTGAAGCGGCTTTGATTGCGGCCAATATGGCGCCTGGCGTCATGCGCAAGAAATGGGGTTTTGAAGTGCTAGAAGACTTTGAACCGGATACCTGGGCAGAGATTAAATCTGAAGCGAATGTACAGGCAAGGCGCGGTGTCAAAAAAGTTGACGCTAAGTTTTATGGCTTTGACAACGACCCTCGGGTGTTGAAAACAGCGCGCGAAAATGCCAGACGTGCTGGTGTTGAAGAACTGATTCGCTTTGAACAGGGAGACGCGGCTCAGGTTAGTCGTCCAGAAGGCTTCGAAGAGGGGGTGATCATTTGTAACCCTCCCTATGGTGAACGTTTGGGCACTCATCCGGGATTAATTGCTCTGTACACCGCGTTTGGGGCGCAGCTTAAGTCTCAATTTGGCGGATGCCAGGCATCGATATTCTCCAGTTCAGATGAGTTGTTGAGCTGTTTGCGTATGCGCGCTGACAAACAATACAAATTGAATAATGGTGCGTTACCGTGTCACCAAAAGAACTATTCTATTTCAGCCCGGGTGAGCGAGAATGGCGGCGAGAGTACCAATCAAGAGTCATTAATTGCGCCTGATTTTGCGAACCGTTTGAAAAAGAACCTGGGTAAAATCGGCAAGTGGGCGAGCAAAGAGAAATTGGACTGCTACCGAATTTATGACGCAGATTTACCAGAATATAACGTAGCGATTGACCTCTATCTGGATAATGTCGTGATTCAGGAATATGCGGCTCCAAAAAACATCCCAGAAGAAAAAGCGAAACGACGCCTGACGGACATTATCCGCGCGACCATTCAGGTGCTTGGGGTAGAAGCTAACAAAGTTGTTTTAAAGGTACGAGAAAAGCAAAAAGGCCGCTCTCAATATCAGAAGCTAGGTCAGGAATCGCAAATGATGGAAGTGCAGGAGTATGGTGTAAAGCTTCTGGTCAACTTACATGACTATTTGGATACCGGCCTGTTCCTTGACCATAAACTGACTCGTCGGAAACTGGGTCAGATGGCGCAAGGAGCTGACTTCCTTAATTTGTTCGCTTATACAGGGTCTGCAACGGTTCATGCTGCATGTGGCGGTGCGAAATCCACCACAACCGTTGATATGTCCAATACGTATTTGGACTGGGCAAAGGAAAACATGAAGCTGAATGGCCAAGTCGGACGTCAGCATCGTTTTGAACAGGCCGACTGTTTGCAATGGTTAGAAAAGGCATCGGAGCAGTTCGATCTGATTTTTATCGATCCACCGACGTTTTCTAACTCTAAGCGTATGGAGCAGACATTCGATGTTCAGCGCGACCACGTACAGTTAATGACAAATCTTAAGCGCTTGTTACGTGCTGGTGGCACCATCGTATTCTCCAATAACAAGCGTCACTTCAAGATGGACATGGACGCACTGACGGAACTGGGGCTGAAAGCACAGAATATTTCGTCTCAAACGTTGCCGCTGGATTTCAGTCGCAACAAACACATTCATAACTGCTGGCTGATTAGTCACAAGGAAGACTGATTTGATTACGTTGTACAGTACAGAAGGATGCCATCTCTGCGAGATGGCATTTGGACTGGTTAAACAATTGGATATGGCAGATGCAGTGCAGGTTATTGATATTGCACTGGATGATGCGTTGTTTTCACGTTACGGTGTCACCATCCCCGTGCTTAAGTACAATGATTCGGAACTCAATTGGCCTTTTGACCTGGAAGAATTAAAAGATTGGTTAGGAAATAATGGCATTACTTACCATCCATAACGGGGTACTCGCATTTGGCGATCACCCGTTATTAGATAATGCAGACTTTACGCTGCAAGAAAATGAACGTGTGTGTCTGGTTGGCCGAAATGGTGCAGGCAAGTCCACGTTAATGAAAGTGTTGGCCGGTGAAGTTCAGATGGACGACGGCAAGCTGCAAATCATGCAGGATGTCATTGTTTCTCGTCTGGAGCAGGATCCGCCTCGTAATCAGGACGGTAACGTTTTTGATTACGTCGCTGGTGGCCTGAAAGAAGTCGGGCATCAACTTAAGATCTATCAGGATCAATTAGATCTGGTGACCGAAGACCCTTCAGAAACCAATATTAACAAGTTATCGCGTATTCAGGAGCAGCTTGAACACTCTGGTGCCTGGCGTTTTGAAGATCGTATCAAAAATGTTCTGAGCGCATTGAAACTGGATGGTCATACCAAGTTGACCGACTTGTCGGGTGGATGGCAAAGGAAAGCCGCCTTGGCCCGGGCGTTGGTGAGCGACCCGGATGTCCTGTTGCTGGATGAGCCGACCAACCATCTGGATGTCACGACCATTGAATGGCTCGAGGGTTTTTTGAAGGACTTTCGTGGTTCTATTATCTTTATTTCTCATGATCGAGCCTTTATTAAATCGATGGCGACACGTATCGTTGACCTGGACCGAGGCCAATTGAGTTCTTTCCCGGGCAATTATGAGAATTACCTGGTAGAGAAAGAAGAGATGCTGCGTGTCGAAGAGATGCAAAACGCAGAATTTGATAAAAAACTCGCTCAGGAAGAAGTTTGGATTCGTCAGGGCATTAAAGCTCGTCGTACGCGTAATGAAGGCCGGGTAAGAGCACTGAAGAAACTGCGGGAAGAGCGTCAAAGTCGTCGTGATGTGCAAGGCAAAGCCAATATTCAGATCGATGATGCATCACGCTCTGGTAAGATCGTATTTGAAGCTGAGGATCTCAGCTACAGCATTGACGGTCAGAAGATCGTATCGAACTTCAGTTTTAATGTGATGCGTGGGGAGCGTATTGCACTGATTGGCCCGAATGGTTGTGGCAAAAGTACCCTGTTGAAAATTCTGCTGGGCGATCTTCAACCGGATTCCGGTCGATTGCATTGTGGCACCAAGCTGGAAGTGGCGTATTTTGATCAATACCGTGAGATACTCGATCCAGAAAAATCCGTCATCGATAACCTTGCTGATGGCAAGCAGGAAGTTATGGTTGCTGGACGTCAGCGTCATGCTTTGAGCTACCTCCAGGATTTTCTGTTCGCGCCTAAACGCGCAAGAACACCCGTAAAAGCGTTATCTGGTGGGGAAAAGAACCGCTTGCTTCTCGCACGTATTTTCCTTAAACCCAATAATTTGCTGGTGCTCGATGAACCAACCAACGATTTAGATATCGAAACGTTGGAACTTTTAGAAGATTTACTTGCCAATTATCAGGGCACGTTACTTTTAGTCAGCCACGATCGTCAATTTGTCGATAATACGGTCACGACAAGCTGGATTTTCGAAGGCGATGGTGAGATTGAAGAGTTTGTTGGTGGATATCATGACGCTCAACAGCAGCGTTTGCAGGTGCGTAAGGCTCGTTCGGCTGATAACGCACCCAAAACGCAGCAACGAGTTGAAGAAACTCCCAAAACAACGCAACAGAAGCCTAAGTCGAAAAAGTTATCGTATAAACTACAGCGCGAACTAGAGGCTTTGCCTGCGCGTTTGGAAGAATTAGAAACCGAGATAGAAACGCTACAAGAGCAGGTGAATTCGCCGGAGTTCTTTAGTCAGCCTGTCGATACCACCCAATCTATCTTGGATCAGCTCTCCGCTACGGAGCAGGAATTAGAAAGTGCATTCGAGCGTTGGGAAGAGCTCGAAGCCATGCAACAGGAATAGTTAGTAATAACAATGAGTAATACATTCAAGTTATCAGCAGTTGCGGCCACTGTATTTGCCGCAATGAACGCCAATGCTGCGATTTACAAAGTGGTTGAGGTTACACCATCTGCTTTATCTGGATACGCCGAGTCATACGGTGTTGCAATTCAACCTTCTGCAGACGGAGAAAACTGTTTCACCAGTACGTCATGTGGCAATGGTGATGCCTACGCGATGGGCGTGGAAGGGCGCAAATGGGCAGAGGGCGTCAGCTACCGTGAAGAGCTTCCTTTTGCGATGGACAATCGCTTTCGTTATATCGACGATAAAAATGATTTTGAAAGCTACTGTAATGCGCAACTAGGCTACTCAACTTGCGAGTCTTGGGCGCAGACAGAGTGGGAAGGTTACAGCAAAGAGCTGTCTGGCGATTACACTAATGGTCAGGCGCAAATCGTTGGTGCTGGTGGTGAGTCTTTTGACTCGAACACGTCTCTGAATAGCCTCGACAAAAATGGTAATGCGATTGGCAATAGCCGTGATGGCAGCACGCGTAACAAAGCGTTTGCGCCATTTAGCCTGTTTTTACCAACCAATGAACCAAACGTTGTTGAGTCGCGAGCATTCAATTCAGATGATACTGGCGACTATGTGGTCGGTAGCATCTCCCGCTTCAAGAAAAATGGTAACGGCGATCACCACTCATCGAAAGCAGCAGTCTGGAACAGCAATGATACGTCGTCTGTTACAGAGTTTTCTTGGGGAAGTGGTGCTAAAGAGCAGGACTCTGACCGAATAGCTCAAGCCAGTATGCGCGATGTTCTGGTCAAAGAGAGCAAGTTCTATGGTGTGGGCTACAACACCTACAAAGATCAGCGTATTGATGCCACCGTGTTTAGCTGTGACCGTGATACTTCAACGGGTACATTGTCTAACTGCGCAAGTAAGCAGGTGTCGAACGCAACCAGTGGCAGTGATTACAAATACTCCAACTCTGTGGTTGAGAAGGTCAATGCCAACGGTGTGGCTATCGGTGTTGCTAAGCTAGCGGGTAACAAACCAGAAAACGGCTCGGCGGCGAACAAAGTGTTCTACGTCAGTGATGTGACAAGCCCTTCAGCCACTTACATGGCGGATTCTGGTCAGTCTATTTTCTTTAAAGGTGCGGGTGGCCAAGCGGGGAGTATCAACAATCTCAACGAGTTAGTTGGTCAGACTGACGCGGAACAGAACCGCGAAGTTGATGGCAAACCTCGTCGTAAACGTGGCTTTATTTATCCTCTTTCTATCGGTGACGTGACACCAAACAGTGTTTTTGGTAACCGTGCTTGGATCCTGGATGATCTAACCAATGATGGAAACGCTACAGGTAACAACAACCAGTTCCGCGTTATTGATGCTACAGATATCAACGATGCCGGCGTCATCTCGGCGACAGCCCTGAAATGTAGCGGTGGTTACGACACGATTGAGCACAACTCTTATTGTGGTGGCGGCAGCGGTGCCGAGCAAATTGTGGCGGTGAAATTGGTTCCAATCCAAAGTGCGACTAACGCTGATATTCAAGAGCGTAGTGTTGAGCGTCCGCCAGTAAGCCGCAGCGGTGGTAGCCTGGGTTTCTTGGCTTTGACAGTGCTTGGCTTCCTAGGGTTCCGTAAAAAATAGGTCAATTTGTATACTAGAGCACAGGTTCACAAATTTGAATCTGTGCTTTTTTTATACCTTGAGAAAGCGGCCGTTTTGATCGATTCTTAATAGTGGAGTCATAAAAGCTCCACAAATATTTAATAGTAGTACGTTAGACACTTTTTTATGTATGAGGACGACACTATGAAGAGACAAAAGCGTGACCGCCTGGAACGAGCGCAATCTCAAGGATATAAAGCAGGTC
>NZ_WXWO01000083.1:0-6330 GCF_009904845.1 Vibrio sp. V38_P2S17PM301
CCTTGCTCAAAGCAAAAGAAATAATTTAATTTATTTCTCGTTTATACATTAAAACTATCCTAATTTTCCCTCTGACATTAAAACCGCTACTGAGCAAACATGAAATATAAATTCAATAATAAGCAAGCCATTATTACTGGTGGTTCTGCTGGCATTGGCCTGTCTATAGCAAAAAAACTGGCTTCTCTTGGATGCCAAATCCATTTAATTGCAAGGGATAAAGAAAAGTTAACAAAAGCGAAATTCAATATTAATGAAACTTACCCTAACGTTAATATTGAAATTTATTCTGTGGATTTGAAAAATAAAGAACTGCTAGAAGAAACCATGATTTTTATCGGGAAAAATCATGGTATCGACATTCTAGTAAATAATGCCGGAGTCGAGGCATACGGAAAGTTTGAAGACATAGAAGAGACAGCACTTCGACATGTATTCGAAGTAAACTATTGGGCTGCGGTTAACGCCACACGCGCCGCAATCCCTTATCTCAAGAGCAGCTCTTGCGGGCACGTGAGTTTTGTCTCCAGTGTTGCTGGCTATCTGGGAGCTTTTGGTTATGTCAGTTATGCACCGACTAAATTTGCGGTCACAGGCTTTGCTGAATGTCTGAGAATGGAGATGAGACCTCACAACATTGGCGTCAGCATTGTTTTTCCTCCAGATACAGACACCGATATGTATACACGAGAAAAACAAAACCAAATACCTGAAGCGAAAGCATTAAGTAAGCACGGAAAAGTAATCAGTCCGGATTTAGTGGCAAATAAATTAATAAAAGCCATTGAAAAAAGTCAATTCGAAGTACTTTGTAACAAAGAAAGCATATTAGTTAAAAAGTTTAAGAACTTATTTCCATCATTGTATTACAAAACGCTAGATCGAATTATTGATTCTTCACTCTAATATTAACAACCATTACATTAAGGAAAATGTAAAAATGAACGAAAAGCTCAACGATTTTTATCAATACGCCAAAATCATGGTCAGTCACAACATTGCTCATCTCGATCTGGATGACATCGTCGAAAACGGCTTGTATCTCCGTTCTGGCGGAAAAACAATGCGTAACTATGGTTCTTGCAGCTACTTGTGTGTTGAAAATGATCCGCGCCTGAAATCGGCGGCGATTGCCGAAATTGAACGCAGTGGTACACAACTTTCCGCTTCCCGAGCGTATATGTCTCACCCACTGTACAGTACCATCGAGAATAAGCTTAACACGCTTTTCGGCGGACATGTTTTATTGACCGCGACCACAACACTCGGTCACTTGAGTGCTCTGCCAGTATTGGTTGAACGTGGGGATCTTCTACTGGTCGATCAGCAAGCACACTCAAGCATTCAACTCTCTGCCAAAGTTGTTGCGGCGTCTGGCGCCGAAGTGAAAGTGGTGAAACACAATAATGTCGAAGCGATCAAACAAGCTTTGGAAGACGGCCAACATTACCGGAAAATCTGGTATGCCACGGATGGTGTATTTAGCATGTACGGCGATTTAGCGCCACTGAATGAACTGCGCGATTTGCTAGAACAATACCCTAACTTCTGGCTATATATTGATGATGCTCACGGTGCAGGATGGCGCGGACAGAATGGCAAAGGTTTTGTTCTGGGTGAACATGACTTGCATGACAGAACGGTGGTCGCCATTTCATTCTCGAAGTGTTTCGGTGTCGCTGGCGGCGGCTTGGTGTTACCGAATCAGGAACTGTACCAACTGGTGCGTTACTGTGGCCCGGCGTTTTCGTTTGGCGGCCCTCTTCAACCGGCTAACCTCGCCGCGCTCAACGCTTCTCTGGATCTGTTCATGAGTGACGAAATTGCACAACTGCAAGGTCAGCTGTTTGATTTGATTGAATACTTTAATCAGTGCGCTGCAGAACAGGGGCTGCCACTGATCGCTGCGACATCCAGTCCAATCCGCTTTATTGCCGTCGGCAACGAAGAAGTATGCAGCAAGGTCATCAATAAGCTGATGGGCCGAGGTATCTATGTCAACATTGGCGCCTTTCCTGCTGTTGGTAAGGGCAAGTCCGGATTACGTATCGCACTGAATATTTCTCATACTAAACAAGATATCGATGTGCTTTGTCGCGAGATCACCATCTGTATGAACGAAGCCATTAACGAAGCGATGTTAGAGCAAGAGGGTTGTTATACTGAAAACGTCTTGCTGAAAGCATTCAACAAAGAAATTTCGTGTGAAAACGTCATCAAGAAAATAAAAAGCTCCGCCTGGAGCCAGATGCGCGTTGCCAGTTAATCTTCTGATCAAAGCGTTTCAACTGCGCTAAGTTAAGCCCCAAAGGCATTAGTGCTGTAGGGGCTTAGTTCATTTTAGAATACTGCTGCGTTACGCTCGGTTTACCACTATCGTACGCGCGAGTTTGTCTCCGATTCGCTGGCGACGCTTAGACAATATAAACACCGCGTCCAGTGCTCCGAGAACTGGCGTAAGAATATTGCGAAGCAAAGATTGCCAATACGTACAATAGTGTCCGCTGCGCCGGTCTATCACCGACATACCCAACATCTTTTTCCCCAGACTTTGCCCGTTAGCGAACCCGTCTGAAAAAACAAAATACACACATGCCGGAATCAATGCATAACCACCGATATACTCTTTGGAAACAGGCAACCACTCAACAAACGCAAAGCTCGCCAGGAAAATGCCCCAGGCGATGAGCATGTCGATCATCTGGCCCAGATAGCGCCTACCCGGACTGGACAAAACGTTGCTTAACCGCCGCTCCTGCGGAGATAACTCTATTGAGGTGATCTCTGGTTCTGCCGCCTCAAACTCGTGTTTTGCCTGACTGCACTTGACTTCGATTCTCACGTTACTTATTCCATCCTGTGGTATGTAAGCCACACTACACGCATCCAATACCGTGGCCGTCACAGCCACAGTATTGCTACGCGATACATTCTTGTGGTCGATAGCGGTATCTAAACATTAATGACCAGGCCAAAAGAACTCGATCCGAATACCGCTCGGCTCGAAACACATCATGTGTTTGGCTGGGCCTTCACCGATTTTCTCTGGCGCAAACTCCACCTCAACACCGGCGTCCATCATACGTTGATAAACCGCGTTTAAATCAGCTTCTTTGTCTAACGCCAGTGCCAAGTGATGAAGCCCCACGTTTCGTTTTCGATCAAAGGTTATCGCACTGTCGGTTCGTACTTCCCAGAGCGTCAACATAATGCGACCATCGCTGACAAAAATGGCCGGATACGCCGGATTGCGCTTCACTTCTTTCCAACCCAGCAGATCGACAAAAAAGCGAGCACTTTCTTCAAGTTTTGATACCGTCAATCCAATATGGTGAGTCCCGCATGTCATTGAAGTCATAGAGTTTCCTTATTCACTAATATAAAATCAAACTCATAATCAATAATGCCTATCAATAGAACAAGCAGTGTGAACTGAAGAAGATGTTCTAATCTTTGGAACAATCTTTTTCAGCTAAGTTTTACCTTTTGGTAACTCATCAAACTCAACTAAGTGATGGATGCCTTTTGACCATTGCACCTGACGGCTCACAAATATTTTAGCATCCGGAGTCTGTAAGATTGGTGTGTCCAGGCAACCCGCAGGAACCATCAAGAAGCTATGTTGATTATCTAAGGAAGGCACTGGGGAACCACATTGCTGGCAAAAACTTTTCTGATGCAGGCTACCGGGTAAACGATATGTTGTAAGTAACTCTTGCCCACAGTGCCAGAAAATATTGGACGGAGGGATAAACAAGCTGGCAGCATGAGCCGAACCGCTGTCTTTTTGACAATGTTTGCAATAACAAAGATAGAATCCGTCAAATGGCCCTGTCACATCGAAACGGATACTGCCACACAAGCAAGAACCTGAATATCGCGGACGCATTGCCTTCTCCTTTGCTCATATTGTCAGACTAACGCATATCGACGCCAGATAAAGCAGCTAAGACGAATAACATCAAGCCTACGAAACTGAACGGCAGCAGAGCAAACAGGTAAGCGAAAAATACCGCGCCTTTGTGCACTAACGTTGCTTTAACTTGGGCACGTATGCGTTTGTGCATCCATACGGTTCCAATCACTGAGCAGATGCACCACATTCCGGCCGTAAACCAAATCAGTTCGTCACTGCCACGCTCTAGCACGTTGACCGTTACGACGAAAAATGCGCCATGCATTAAAACCAACAACGAGAAAAACTTGAACATTGTCTTCTCACTTAGCTTACTGGTTTCATTGTTGGTCGTGCTCGACTCAACAACAGGCTTAGTCATCCTTGCCTTTCCTTGCTGTATAGACCAACTTAGCCACTTTTTTGTACATCATTTAATATTTGGCTGGATGTATCGTAATTATATTGGCGGGCGATTTTCTGTGAGAAAAACAACTGAGGGAGTTCATACACCACCAGACCAACAATTAACAAAGCCGGCCAACGATAACCTAAGGACAAGCCAATAATGGACCCGACAAGCAAGGTAAATTCAATAGCAAAGACTTTATATCTTTTTAAATAGATATGATGAAACCCGCCTAAAAACAACCAGTTAAGTACGGCATACGTATCTGGATCTTTCAATTCACGAACCTGGCGTTTATAGAACGCTTTTTTCTTTTCTTCAGTCAGTGAATTGACCTTACTTCTGAGGTCTTCTTCTTTATCTTTCAGCTCTTCCCATGGTTCAAGCAGTCTCATCAAGGTACCTCATCATATATTTTTTCAATCAGATTTGGGTTATTGCAACGTTTAATTCGCGAGATCCCCAGTTTCCAACCCTTGATTGCACCATATTTCTCAATGCATTGTTTTGTGTATTCTGAACAAGTCGGTTCAAAATTACATTCAATATTAAGTAGCTTTTTAGAACCACCGCTACGTTGGTAGCGGTGGATAAGCTTTAAAGACACTATCTTGAGCAAGATTAGCGGCCTAGCGTGATCAGAACAGCTTCACGTTTCCAGAACAACATGAATCGCTTCTGCTCTACAATTTGAAAAACAACCTGCCAACCATCTTGTGCATACTGATTCAATTCAGCTTCCATTTTCTGAACCGGAAGGCCACTTGCTCCGAGGAAAATCGTACCGCAACCGCCTTCAACAATGTGAACTACTTTATACTCTGTAAACTTTGTCATTATTTAACCAACTATCTCTTTTAAAATTATCATTTGGCACACTGGCCGGTATAACAATAAAAATCACAACATGAACCTAAAATACAAACACTGACGTACACCGTTTCTGACAGATTAAATTCATTCTTGTGTCGCCACCTATTAGACAACCAATACGGTAGCGACCGCGATTATACAAAACTGAGATATTGAGCCATTTAATTATTCACAGTGAATTTCTTATTTTATCGAATAAGTGAACTAAATCACTGTGTGAGCAAAAGATAATGACAAAGGTAATATTAAAATCGCGTATTTTCACCAACATAGAGAAAGACCACCATTTGCGGTCACGTCGGTGCATTGAAGTAGTGAATGTTTTGATTTTGTCTGGCTCAACTGGTTTCAGCCAATAAAAATGCCTCGAAGTGAGGCATCTTAGTCGCGCGATGTTAACCGGCTAACTGAGGCAAAAATGAAATATCCATATAATATTTATTTGGATCGCTCTGATCTATCAGAACCGTGACTTCACCACCTTTAATATGCTCACTCGGATCAAACCAGATGTTGTCACTCATGAAGACATGCAGCTTCGACGTTTTAGGATTTGTCCACTGAGCCGTAATTTGGTATGGGTTACGGCCATTGGCGATGACTGAACTATTAAGTTGCACTCCCGCCAATTTCGCCTTAACTGGCTCGCCATTCCTTTTTAAATATGCAACCCGATTATTTTTCCAACAGCCAAAAGCAATCATTGACGCCCCAGTCAGAAAAAACACCGCTCCTAGCCCGCCGAGGATGACAGCCCCACCCCACAATGAAAAGAAGCTGTCGATCATGGCATCTTCGGGAAAGGAAGGATTATAAAACACATCGACTTTCTCACCGATATCAAACGCAGGTGGATTACTGCTGCTGGAAGAGGTGATTTCAACTAAAGAACCATCTGAAGCAGTAAATGCCACCAGCGGCCGATAAGTATTTGAATCACTCGAACGCGAAAGCAACAGATCAACCACCGTGCCTTGCGCTATTTGTGATTGACTGAGGAAGCTTTGAGTGTTGGCAAACATAAAATAGGCGCCAATCAACATGCCAAGCCCGATGACGGAGAAGAAGTATTTTACTATTTTTATTGTTTTCATTGAGTTGCTCATAATCTGATGGATAGGGATTTTTGATCATTCACTCAGTGTCTTGCATA
>NZ_WXWO01000083.1:6386-41787 GCF_009904845.1 Vibrio sp. V38_P2S17PM301
GAAAACAGGTTCGCTATTATCCAGTCTGACACTGGTCGTCAGACTTTGACTGGCATACCGATCTTTTGCTTGCTTAGACACCACCACATCAACCAGATACCCTGAATCTTGTGGGGTCACAGTGCCAAAAAAGCTCACCACGCCTGTGTCCGTGTCTTCCGAACCATTAAATACATTCCCCTTCGTAATATCAGCGGTAATCGTCAAATCGCCGTTGTTGAGTACGATTCGATTTGGCTCCACTAAGGCCGTCTGAGCAAACGCCAATCCTGTCGTCCAGGACAACAGGAAAACTACAAACTTAGTTCTTGTTTTCATTGTTAATTTATACAAAAGATAATCGACGAGACGCCTATTATGCACAAAATAGAATAATATGACATTCCATATTGGCAAATACCATAACGACACACTCTATAAGGCAACCCAGGCATCAATGAGCAGGCGCCCACCCCAAATAGAACAGAAGAAATGACGATTACCGCCGCTTTTCAACCGCTGTAACCGTCATCGGATAAATTAAGATATTGCTGCTTTGACAGCGGCCTGAGCGTGAATGGCTGTGGTATCGTACAAAGGCACTTCACTGTCCGCTGACTGAATCAACAGCGCAATCTCCGTACAACCCAGAATGACGGCCTGAGCGCCTTGTTCATGGAGGTCCGCGACGATGGTAAGAAATTCGTCTTTCGAGCGAGGATTAAACTGCCCTAGGCATAACTCATGGTAAATCACCTCATGCACCAGCTTACGCTGAACCCCGTTAGGAACGATGACCTCAATACCATGACGCTCACTTAAGCGCTCTTTATAAAAGCCCTGTTCCATAGTAAATGCCGTCCCCAGCAAGCCGACTTTTTCAACACCATCTCGCTTGAGGGCCTCAGCCGTCGCATCAGCAATGTGCAACAAAGGAATCGTAATACGCTGCTGAATGTCATCGGCCACTTTGTGCATTGTATTGGTGCAAATCAGCAAAAAATCGGCTCCCGCACGTTCGACAGATTGAGCGGCGTCGATCAGGATCTCGGCGGTCTTCTGCCATTCTCCCTGATGTTGTAAAGCTTCTATTTCAGCAAAGTCGACACTGTTTAGGATGAGTTTGGCGGAATGTAACCCACCTAACGTTTGCTTTGTCGCGTGGTTGATCGCTGAGTAATAACTGGCGGTGGATTCCCAGCTCATGCCACCCAATAATCCGATTGTTTTCATTGAACCTCCCTATGTTCTGTAACCACTAGAACAGATAATTCTAAATGCAGCAAGCCAATGTCTTTCTACCTTACTTAAAGGCATAAAAAAACCCGGAGGACCCGGGCTTTTAATGGTTACGTTACGCTTTTTGAGGCTCTGTTTGTTCTTCAGTTTCCACTATCGGCAAGACCTGCTTAACATACTGCCCCGGCGCATCGCCTAGCACTGGATAGTTTTCTGCCCCCTGGGCGGCAGGCTCGACCAAAGTATCTTCGCTGAACTGCAACAGCCACTGATTCCAGTGGGTCCACCAAGACCCCTCTTTGTGCGTCGCACTAGCAAGCCAGTCTTCCGCACTCTCTTCCAGAGTATCGTTGATCCAAAAGCCATATTTGTTGCGAGACGGATGATTAACAATCCCGGCAATGTGACCAGACTCACCGAGCACAAAGGTTTTATTTCCGCCCACATTTAACGCGCCTCGATAGGTTCCCTGCCAAAGCGCAATATGGTCTTCCTTGGTTGAAATAAAGTAGCTGGGGATCTTAATTTTATTCAGATCAATCCACACGCCACCAACTTTCACCCCTTTATCCTGAATCAGTTTGTTCTCCAGGTAAAGTTCGCGCAGGAGGAAGTTGTGAGTCGGTGCCGCTACGTTGGTGCTGTCACTGTTCCAGTACAACAGATCAAAATCAACTGGGCTTTTCCCTTTCAGATAATTGTCAACGTAGTAATTCCAGTACAAGCTGTTCTCACGTAACAAACTGAACGTCACACTCAAAGAGCGCCCGTCCATATACCCTTTAAGGTTGTTCTGCACCTCAATGGCACTGACGATGGTGTCATTGATGTATGCTCCGACTTCACCTGGTTGTGAGAAATCAAGCAAGGTGGTAAAAAACGTGGCAGATTTAATTCTTTTCTTCATGCGCTTAGCGGCGTAGTAAGCAATTGTCGAGGCAAGTACCGTACCGCCGATACAGTAACCGACAGCATTCATCTGTTCCTGACCAGTGATCTCTTCAATCGCAGTTACCGCTTTCAACACACCTTCAGTGACATAGTCGCCGAATTCTACATGCGCTTGTGCTTTACCCGGATTACGCCAGGACATCATGAATACGCTGTGTCCTTGTTCAAGCAACCAACGTACCATTGAGTTCTTTTCGCGCAAATCAAGAATGTAATACTTATTGATAAACGGAGGCACAATCAACAGCGGTGTGGAGTGCACCTGTTCAGTCAGCGGACGGTATTGAATCAGCTCAAACAATTCATTTTGATAGACGACGTCCCCTGCGGTCGTCGCGACATCATGACCGACTCTGAACGCATTATTGTTCGTCATGCGAATTTTAAGAATGTCCGCCGACGACTCTACGTCCTCTTTCAGTTGCTCAAGGCCAGCCAACAAGTTTTCACCGTTTTTCTCCAGAGTCAGCTTCAATAGCTCTGGGTTGGTGGCGATAAAATTACTTGGTGATAGCGCGTTGATTGCCTGACGAGAGAAAAACACAATCCGCTCTTTGGTTTTTTCATCTAAGCCCTCAATACTGTTTATCGTATCCAGATACGTTTTGCTGAACAGCAGATAAGATTGCTTGATGAAATTATAGAAGGCTTCGCTTTGCCAACTTTCATCCACAAAACGTTTATCACCAGTCTCTGGCTCAATGACATCACCGGATTGCGCCGCTAACGCAACGTTTTGCCAAATCTGTAGTTGTTGCTGCCACCAGTCTGCCTGTAACTTCAGCATCACAGCAGGCTGGTTGGCGGCTTGCTCAAAAAACTTCAGGGAGTCTTCAAAGTTGACTTCCTGCATGGCTTTATTGAGAGGAGAATTTACGGCTGCCTTGGTGAGCTCAAGATCTTGCCACCATTGTTGATTGGTTTCCTGGAGCTTCATAAGGTAGTCCGAAAAGAAGTGTTGAAACATGTTGCTACTCCTGTATTCGGAAAAAAGCCGCTCACGGGGAGCGGCAAAGGCAGTGGTTTAAGCCGGGGTTACTGACTTAAGATTTTCCGAGGTAAGCTTTTCAACGTCTTCTTTGAATTCTTTCGCGATAGATTGCAGCTTGTTGCTGTCGTCCATCATTTGCTGAGACAGTTTCGTCAGAACTGACAGTTGCTGACTGTTAAATGCCGCCAGAGAAGTGACATCTTTGATTTCACTCGCCGCTTTCATTTGAGTCAGACCCATTTCACTGTAGGTACGAATAGCATTCAACTGAAGCTCGGTCAGCACTTCAACGTTCTTTGTAACCAGCTTGTTGAACTTGAAGTAAGGTTCCATGTTTTTCTCTGTTTGATCAGTGAAAGTCTTAAAAAAATCCGTGTACATGATTTTGCTCCTAATGGTTTGATAACTGATGTAATTAAACTGATTTAACAATAACTGCCGTACCCATACCGCCGCCCACACACAGTGAGGCAACGCCATAGTGACCTTTGCGTCGCATAAGCTCATGCACGAGTGTCACCAGAATTCGGTTTCCGGATGCGCCCAGTGGATGACCGAGTGCGATAGCACCGCCATTCACATTCGCTTTGCTGAGTATCGAATCTGTCGACACATCATGCTTTTCTGCTAAACGCTGAACCACACCTAGTGCCTGTGCTGCAAAAGCTTCGTTGAGCTCATACAAATCCATGTCGTGAGTCGTCAGGTTGGCTTTTTCCAGTGCGTGAGACACCGCCTCTACCGGACCTAACCCCATTACTTTGGGATCCAACCCGGTTTGAGCGTAACTAGTAATCTCGACAAGCGGCTGTAAACCTAACGCGTCGACAGCCGACTCAGACGCTAGGATGAGAGCGCTGGCGCCGTCATTCAAGCCAGACGCATTACCTGCTGTCACTGTGCCTTCTTTATCAAACGCAGGACGCAGACGTTGCAAGCCCGCCAATGTGGCATCGGATTTCGGGTATTCGTCCGTATCAAATTGCAACGAGTCACGCTTGACCTTTATCTCTACCGGTACAATTTCATCTTTAAACTTACCCGCTTCAATCGCCGTCACTGCTTTCTGCTGGCTATTCAAGGCGTACTCATCTTGCGCTTCACGGGAAATCCCCACTTCGCGAGCAATATTTTCCGCTGTCACGCCCATATGGTATTGGTTAAACACATCAGTCAGGCCATCGTTGATCAAAAGATCCACCAGATTCATATTGCCCATTTTATGACCATCTCGAATGCTAGAAGGGACGATGAAGGGGATCTGCGACATCACTTCAACACCGGCCGCGACTACCACGTTTGCGTCACCACTACGAATATGAGAAACAGCGTCCATAACAGTTTTCATACCGCTGCCGCACACCATATTGAGGCTATATGCAGGCGTTGTTTCCGGAATTCCAGCCAGAATCGCCGCTTGACGTCCAACCCCCATGCCCTGACCTGCACCGACCACATTACCGACAATCACTTCATCGACGGCCTCGGGATTCACTGCGGAAGATTCCAGCGCCCCCTTAATCGCAGCCGCTGCCAGAGGACCTGCCTGAACATTCTTAAGGCTGCCGCCGAACGACCCGATAGCGGTGCGCTTAGCCGCTACAATAAAAACTTTTTCCATGTTCCGAGCCTCTTAATGCATGTATAAGCCGCCGTTAATCGACAGCGTTTCACCAGTAATATAGGCACCTGCATCACTTGCGAGGTAAGACACCGCTTGAGCCACCTCTTCCGGCTTAGCTAAGCGTTTCATTGGAATCTGATTGGTAATCGACTCCAGGACTTCAGGTTTCATCTGCGCCACCATAGGCGTAGCCGTGTATCCTGGCGCGACAACATTCACTGTCACGCCCGAGCGTGCGCCTTCCGCAGCCAGCGCTTTGGAGAAACCGATCATTCCGGCTTTGGCCGCCGAGTAATTCGTCTGGCCGAACTGGCCTTTCAAACCGTTAACTGAAGAAATATTGATGATTCGCCCATTGCCTTTTTCGCACATTGCGGCAAACAAAGGTTGAGTGACGTTGAATAAACTATTGAGGTTGGTCTCAATGACCTCTTTCCACGCCTGAGGCGTCATTTTTTTGAAGACACCGTCACGTGTGATACCTGCATTATTGACCACCACGTCGATGGTGCCCTCTTCGACCAGCAGTTCGCCAAGTCGCACCGCACACTCTTCTGTATTGGTGACATCCAGCTCAAACAGTCTGACTTGCTCTTCATTGAACTGTTTCTCATTGAACCATTCCAATGCGCATTCATAATTGCCTGTGTAGTAAGTAGCAATGACGCGATAGCCATCATTGACCAGTTGAGTAGAAATTGCAGAACCAATTCCGCCTTTTGATCCAGTGATCAAAGCGACTTTTTTCATCAATAGACTCCATTCCGAATTAACAGCCAGGTGTTGTCATACAAGCGCAGCAACTGACTACGCCAACCAACGTTATTAGTAATTTTTTAGCAGCAACGTGCTTTGTCTAAACAACAAGCTAAGCAGCCAATGTGACATTTCAAATAAAAATTGAATAGGAATTCATTTGCTTGAGCTAACACGCATACAAAATGAAATGTTGTAAGGTTGTTAACCTTATATAACCTTTTGATATTTAAATGGTATTCTCAAATGTCAGATTCATCACAAAACCCCTAAACAACTGAATAAAAAGGACTTTTAAAATTAAAGCACGTGTTGCATAAGGATTTGAGCGCGATGTAACATTTTTTAGAGCGGCGAAGAAAATCGTCATATCAACGACACAATGACCTTTTGTGGCCGTTGCGCTCGCAATTGACAAAGTGAATAATAATTCACGGAGTCATATATAAAAAAGCCCTGACATTGCTGTCAGGGCTGGCTCAAAAAAACAAACCTGGAATCTATCCATGATTATCCGGCAGTGGACGGTTTGATCCGATAGAAAATCGCAAACAATACAGGTACTACAACGAGAGTCAGTATTGTGGCAAAGCCAAGACCTGCCATGATTGTGATTGCCATAGAGCCAAAAAATGCATCAAATACCAAAGGTATCATGCCCAAAATTGTCGTTAGGGCCGCCATACTGACCGGTCTGACACGGCTGATCGCACTGTCATATACGGCATTGTAAGAGCCCTTTCCGGAACTGAGCTCAATGTTGATTTGATCCATTAAAACTATCCCATTTTTTAGAATCATCCCACTCAGACTCAATAGCCCCAATAGTGCGGTAAAACTGAATGGCATGCCCGTCGCCAATAACCCCACAGAAACACCAATGATTGCCAGCGGTACCGTAAGCCAGATAACCAAAGGCTTGCGCACCGAATTGAACAGGAACATAGTGATGATGAACATGACCAGATAGCCTAATGGGAGCGAACTGAACATGGCTTCTTGTGCATCCTTGGAGGATTCGTATTCTCCGCCCCAGGAGATGGCATAACCTTCAGGCAAAGGCAAGGCTTCCACTTGCGGTCGAATACGGTTGAACAGGCTCGCAGCCGTCTCGTCTCCCAACACATCGTGATCCACCAACACGGTCAGCGTACGCTTACGATCCCGGCGTTGAATCAACGGATCCTGCCAGTCCAGCTCGACCCCATCAATCACTTGCTCGACTGGAATGTAGGTTTGCAATGTCGGGCTCCAGATCTTAACGTTCGCCAGAGACTCAAAATCCACCCGTTCCTGCTCAGGCAAACGTGCCACTACAGGTAACATATGGGTGCCGTCACGAATCACACCAATGGAGGTCCCACCAAATGCCATTTGTAGCGTGTCAGACAGCTCCTGTTTCGAGATCCCCAGACGACGTGCTTTGGATTCATTGAACAGTGGCACCAATTCTTTGGTGCGCTCACGCCAGTCATGACGTACATTCCGAGCACCGGGGTCGGCGTAAAATAAATCTTCGACATCAAGTGCGATTTCGCGCAGCACCTGTGGATCAGGGCCGGTGATTCGCGCTTCAATTTTAGATGCCGGTGACGGTCCGAATTCCATCACTTTGATTTGGAACGTCGGCTGATTAAACTCCTGGCTTAACGTCGCATCAAGACGCTTTAGCAATAGAAACATGTTTTCGCGCGTGTCCGCTCTGACTGTTAGTTGTGCATACGCTTCATAGCTTTTTTCTGGCTGATAGGTCAGCATGAAACGCTGTAGCCCCTGGCCCACGGTGGTGGTCACCGACTCAACGTGATCTTGCGCCGAAATATACTCTTGTACGCGTTCGGTCTGGGCGATGGTCTCGCGGATATCCGTTCCTTGCGGCATCCACATATCGACATGGAACATCGGCGTGTTTGACGCTGGGAAAAACGATTGTTTCACATTGCCAAAACCGATCACTGCCGCCACCATCATTGCCAACATCGCCGCTACTGTCAGCCAACGAAAACGCAGCGCAAATTTAAGTAGCGCACCGAACACGCTAAACAACGCGCCTTTATACGGGTCGCTCTCTTCAGCGCCGCTTTTCTCCTCTTCTTTGAGCAGTAAGTCGGCCAGAAACGGCGTTAATGTCAGTGCGGTAATCCAGCTCAAAAACAAGGAGTAGCACAATACCCAGAACAGAGAACCCATAAATTCGCCAGTGGCATCTTCAGACAATCCGATGGGGGCAAACGCCGTAATGGCGATTACCGTTGCTCCCAACAGTGGCCACTGCGTCTGCTTGACGATATCCACTGCAGCCTGCAACTTGGTTCGCCCTTTCTTCAGGCCAACCAGTATCCCTTCAACCACCACAATCGCATTATCGACCAACATCCCAAGCGCAATGATAAGGGCACCCAAAGAAATTCGGTGCAGCTCGATATCGTTGTAATCCATCAGCATGAAAGTGCCGAATACCGTCAACAACAAGACCAGTCCAATGATGATGCCGCTGCGCAGCCCCATGGTGAATAGCAAGACAACGATCACGATCGCAACGGCTTCTCCCAGGCTGATCACGAAATCGCTGACCGATTTATCCACTTCCGCAGACTGATTATAGAAATAGTCCATCTCTACGCCTGCGGGTTTGATACTTTCAAGTACTGACAATTCGCTCTCGATAGCCTTTCCAACTTCAACCACGTTAACACCGGATGCAAACGAAATGGCCAGATTAATCGCTGGCTTACCGTTGAACATCAACACGTTTTGCGGCTTTTCGGCAATCCCCCGGGATACTGTCGCCACGTCTTTCAGGCGAATCAAGTTGCCGGTATCACGACCATGGATAATCAAGTTTTCCAACTCTTGCACAGACGACATTGTCCCACTCGGTCGGATCACCAGCGATTGGCCGTTGACCATCACTTCTCCTGACTCTCGGACGCTGTTTTGCTGATTTAAAATCCCCGTCACTGTGCTCATATCCAAATTCAACGCTGCAAGTCGATCTAAGGATATTTCAACAAATAATTGCTCTTGTTGATCGCCAGCAATAGACACTTTGCCCACCCCATCGATCAATTCCAACTCGCGACGCAGATAATCGGCATACCGTTTAAGCTCTACAGAATCGTAGCCATCTCCAGTCAACATCAGCATGATTCCGTATACGTCACCAAAATCATCTATGATTTGGATAGAGCTGACACCAGACGGAAGGCTTGGTTTTAGATCGTTGATTTTTCGACGCATTTCATCCCAGATCTGGGGCAATTTGTCCGGGCCGTAGATCATTTTCATGCTAACGGTGATTTGCGACATCCCGTTCGACGACGTCGAGGTAATGTTGTCAATGTACGGTAGCTTGCGGATCTCTTGCTCCAGTGGGTAGGTCAACTCTTCTTCGACTTCCTGTGGTTTTGCTCCCGGATAGGATGAGATGATCATCGCATCTTTGATAGTAAACGCCGGGTCTTCCAAACGTCCCAATCCATTGAAGGCAAAAACGCCGCCAATCGCCAGAATGACCAGGAGCAGCCAACTGATCACTTTGTTCTTAATCGAGTATTCAGCGATGTTCACTTCGGCTCTCCCGTTATTTGCATACCATCACGCAGCTTTCTTAAGTTGGAATTAACGAGGGTATCTCCTTGCACAATTCCCTGATGCACGATCGCCCCGTCAGCGGTCACTTGGTCCACAGTGACCGCGACGCGCTCTGCCAGCCCTTGGTTGAGCTTCCAAACATAGAAATGCCGGTGGTCGGGGGCTGAGTCGATGGCCGTCATCGGCAATGGGTAGCCTTCCGCCACACCAATACCGGCTTTGACCATATCGACACTGACCTTGACGCTGGTTCCCGGAAGAATACGTGGTTCAACCTGAGGCATTTTGAGCCAGAACTGGTAAGTTTTCGTCTCAGGGCTCAACTCACTGGTGTGCTCAAGGTAGGTCAGTGGATAATTCTGGCCGTGGCCTGCAAAGCTGGCGATGGGCTGATACGTTGAGTTGTCCAACAGAGGCTCTAAACGAGACAGCACCGAATCGGACACGTCTAACTGCACGTAGACATCTGTAGATCGATAAACACTCAAAACCGTTTCACCAGCGGCGGCGCGTTCAAAGTCTTGCTTAGGGACCTCTGAAACGATGCCGTCATACGGTGCTTTTAATTGCGTGTAAGACAACCGGGCAGCAGCAAGACGATAATTGGCTTGCGCCAGTTTGTAGTTAGCGTTTAACTCATCGTATTCTGATGTCGAAATCATGCCACTTTTACGCAATTCCTGACCTCGGTTTAACTGGCGTGAAGCCAAGTTCAACTTTGCTTTAGCATCGGCCACACTTTGTTTTACTTTGGCGTCATCTAATATCGCCAGTACCTGACCTTTAGTGACGGCGTCACCTTCTTGTACGGCCACTTTTTTAATTTCGCCTTGTAAGCGAAAAGCCAGTGGGGTCAGCTCTGGAGCCACCACCTGACCATTAAAGACACGAAATTGGGTTGCAACAGGCGCAGTGACTTCAAGGGTATCCACCACCATAGGTGGCTTTGGTCGGTGTTCAGTGGCTGGGGTGCATCCCTGAGCAATTAGCCCGGCCAAGGCAATCGCGGAATAAGTTTTTAACTGCATCAGATACCGCCTTCTTTTGTCCACGCTTTAACACGCTGCCCCTGACTTAACCCCTGGGCGCCCGCTTCTACCACCAGATCCCCTTGTTGCAAGCCAGCAACCACATAACCATCGTCATTGATAGTGATGCTGGTTTTCTGCACAGTCTGATCCGATTCATTAAACGTCCAGACAACCCCTTTGCCAGTACTTTTCTCAACCCAGGCGGACTCTGCGATACGATAATTCGGCACAGAGCCCTCACTTTGGAGGTTGACCTGTCCCGTCATGTCAGGCAACAGAGCTAAGGTTTTGGGAGTGCGGATGGTGACTCGAGCGGTATAGCTATTGGTGTCTGGATTAGGACGCGTTGATATCTCTTTGAACTGCGCCGGTATCGAAAGATCACGTTGGCTGTCCATTGTGACAGACAACGGTGAACTGGCGATGCCATCAATACCGAACTTTTCGACGTAACTTACCGGAATAGTAAAAATGACGTCCATCACCTGATGGTTTAACAAATTCATCACCGGCTGCTTCGCGTCAACGACCTGGTTGGATTCCACCATCGTCAGCGACACAATTCCGTCGAATGGCGCAGTCATGCGCGTATATTCCAAATCGGTTTTTGCTTGCTCTAAGGACACTTTCGCGGCTTTGAAATAGGTTTCCGTTTGATCGAAGCTGTCAGTGCTAATCAGTTTTCGTTCCACTAATTGTCTGGCGCGCTGATACTGTGTTCTTGCTAAATCGTATTCAGCCTGGCGTGCATCCAGTGCTAACTGAAAGTCTGTCGGATCCAGATATGCCAATACGTCTCCCTTACGGACTTTACTCCCCATGTGCACAGGCATGGCAGCGATCTCGCCCGCCACCTGAAAAGAGAGTGCAGCCCTGTCAGTGGCATCAACTTTGGCAATAAAGTGTTCTGTATGGCTATGACTCAGATCTGGCACCGCACTGAGCTTGACCGGCGTCACTACCATCGGTACTTCTTCGGATACCGCATTGTCACAGCCTGCCAAAATAAGTGTGAGGCTCATGGACAGAACCAGTGAACTCTGTTTGATGGATTGATAGTTTTTGTGCATTTGTCGCATCTCATCTTATTGTACATCTGTACAATTAATTACTACACAGTTGTGCAGTATATTGACAAGCTGTTTCAGATCAACTTTTTTATTTACCAGATGGATAATAATTTCGAAGTGAAAAAAACCTGAAGATCTGGTAAAAGGGTGCGGTAAACACTGGCGATTAAGAGCAATGAGCGAGAGAAAACAAGGGCGTAGAAGCGCACAAGATGCGGAAAAGACCAAATGCGAAATTTTGCGGGTAGCCTCAGAGCTGTTTTGCGAACTGGGTTATGAACGCGTTTCGTTACGTAACATCAGCGAAAAAGCAGGAGTATCACACAGCTTAATCCGCCATCATTTTGGTAGTAAAGAGAAGATCTGGCACAGTATCAGCGATAACCTCCACGAGTTTATCGAGCAGTACATGCGGGTGATATATCAAAATATTGCGCCCGAGCGGCCAGCTAATGTGAAGCTGTATATCTTCTCCACTCGATTACTGGCCTACATGCTGATATTCAAGCAGCCAATACAGCTGATTGCCGATGCCGTTCGCCAGGAAGACGCCTTGTTTGATTACTTTATCGATTCGGCAGGTGAGGTGGAATCATTCGTCAACTCACTCGCTGACGAATACAACCGCGATTTCCCGCAAACGCCGGTCAGAGTGTGGGAACTCAAATGGCAGATGATACTTTACGCACACGGAGCCGCGTCGCTAACGCCATTTTTGAAAGAAACCTGGTCTGATGAAACAGCCGATATGGACAAGTGCTTGCTCAAGCACTGGTTTTTGTATGAAGAAACGATCGCATTCAGGTTAAACGTTGATAATCAAGATCGTTTAACTCCAAGCAGTGTTGAAGAGTTACTGTACGACTTCCCCTGCTGCGCAGAGTAAAACTGTCAATAAAGAAGAGAGGCTGATGCCTCTCTTCTTTTGTTAATCAGTTCGGGACAATGACTTTCCCATCTTTCACCGGGAAAGTATTTCCGGTCGGCTTATTCGCCATACGTACCGTCGTTGATGCACCATCAAACTCGTACGTGACATTGTAACCGATCACTTTGGTGGATGTCGTGTATTCAGTGTGGCACTGTTTCTGAGTCGTGGTGACCACATCATTCGCCTGCACATTTTCCTGAATCGTACGTCCAGCCAGGGCCCCTGCAATCGTGCCAGCGGCCGTTGCAATTACTTTACCTGAACCACCACCGATCTGGTTACCCAATGCCGCTCCAGCGGCTGCACCACCAATGGTACCAATAAGTTTGCCTTCATCTTTGGGTTGAACGGGTTGAGTCACGGCCACATCGACACACACCTGATGCGGTGTTTTCACCTCTTTTGTTGCGGTGTCGACCATAGTAATCTTGGCCACAGTCGGCGTCGAAGGGGTGGCTTCGGCTGATTCAGATTTATCCTTGCATGCTGACAAAACCGTAACTGCCGCAACAGCCAGAGCGAGAGTCTGTAGTTTCATGGTTAGTTCCTGTTGTTCCAATCGTGAGCTGATCATAATGTCGTTCACTCAAGCTACATCAGGATAGACCAAGCTTTCTGTCATTCTGTGGTCAGATTCTTCATACAAAAATGACCTGATTTCTATCTAATGGAATCAAACCAGCGCCACGATTGAGTCAGTACATTCGTGTAGCCCTCACTCGGCGCCTCCATAGGATCAGGGGTGCTTCAGTCGCTTTTTGTAATGAATTTAAACCAGAAAGAGAGAAGCTGTATGTTATGTGATGATTCAGATCGTACAAGCGCTCCTACGCCCTACACTGAACAAAAAGGATAGATTTTGTTGTTTACCAGTAAGCCTGATACGAAAAAAGCAGCCATAAGGCTGCTTTTCGAAAACTTGGAGCGGGCAGCGGGAATCGAACCCGCATCATCAGCTTGGAAGGCTGAGGTAATAGCCATTATACGATGCCCGCGCATCGCGTTGATGGGTTTAATATGCCACAATTCTCTGAAAAGAAAACCTTTTTTTTCTCTTTTCAATTCAAGTGAGCATGGAATAATCAAACTAGGCCGAGTAAGCCACATCATCGCTGTCAATTTGAGCAAATCGTTTTATGACAGCCTGGTCTTTACCTGAATGTTTAGCCTGATACATCAGCTTATCGGCATCAGTTAACGTGATTTTCTGATTGGCTTTTAGATAATACGCGCACCCGAGACTTACCGTGACGTTGTCATCTAAAATGCTTGATATCGTCCGCTCTCTCACACTCTGGCAAATCTGATTCGCTATCTGAGTCGCATGCTCAAACGTTGTATTATCAAAGACCACTGCAAACTCTTCCCCACCGATGCGGCCAACCACTTTATCCCGACCCGCCACGTAAGATACCGTTTGGGCGACTTCACGAATGACTATATCGCCAACACTGTGACCAAAGCGGTCATTGATCGATTTGAAATCATCAATGTCAAACACCATTACGGCCACCCGTCGCCCTTTACTTACACACATATCAAATTGAGTCATAAAATGGCGCCGATTACACAATCCCGTTAATGCATCGGTTTGCGACAAAATCATCAGTTCTTGATTAGCTTGTTTCAATTGTCGGGTACGGAGTTTGACCGTCATGATCAACGCGACAATAAACGCAACCATTGCAATCACAGTGATCGCGCCAATGATTGGCCACAAGTAGTCGGGATACACCGTTTTGATGTACATCCAACGATTCATAATCCGCGCTTTTTCTTCTTGAGGAATGTTTTCTATGCCGGTCATGATTGTGCTGAGATTGCGGCTCTTTCCCTGAGGTACAGCCGGCCTCAACTCGCCCGAATACAGATGACGAACACCAACAAAACTGGCTGGATTTGTCGAAGAGTAAAGATAGAAATTAGCAACCTGTAGATCAGCAATAAACGCCTGAATATCACCACTAAACGCTGCTTTTAGCATAATTTCGTTATTGTCAAAGCGAAGCAACGGCAGATTGGGGTACTGCCGCATAGCAAACTCTTCTTCGTAACCACCCCGTACCACACCAACTGGGTAAGTGTGCTTTCCTTCTAGGAATAGATTGACGTCAGTGCCCATCAAGCGGTCACTAAGATACAGTTGCGTTTCTATGGTAAAAATGGGCGCAGCGTAATCCAGAAAATGATCGCGTTTGGCAGACCAAAGCAACCCGCCGTGAACATCCGCCTTTCCACTCTTCATCGCTTCCAGTGACTGATTCCAGTCGACCAGATAAAATTCAACACGGACATTATTCGCTTTGCCATACGCACGCCAGAGGTCAATCAGGATCCCGGCAGGTTCTCCGTTTTCGTTCAGATAAGCGAAGGGTTTCCAAGCTTTTGAGTTAGCGACAATCAGTGTATTTTGATCATCAACTTCTGCAGATACCGTTCTGGTTAGAAACAGAACGACACATCCTAACAACAATAACAGACGCAATTTCACTCCGGTTTTTCGTATGCTGAACACTCGATTCTGCACGTTTGCTCACCCAGTTATTCTTTGAGACTTCTATATAGGTCAATAGATTTTAATTCACCCAATAAATAGACAGCTTTTCGAGCTCGATCTCGTTTTACTGACATTTAGATCACTTAATGATCGCGCTGTCACTGATATTCTTCATTTATATTGAAATGTTTGATCAACAACGCACTTCTGCATGGAATCTCAGCCATAAAAAAACCTCCCGTTTGGGAGGTTTTTCCAATTGATGAATTATATAGATGCCGCTTCAACGTAGTGTTGGAGATCCTGATCAGAGACCGTCGTAATATATTGATCATTCAGGTAAAACGCCACGCTATCTGAACCTTTCTCGCCACGCAGGGTCTTGTGAGTACCATCGAGGTAAGTCAATTCCATTTCTAGCGTGTTTTCATCGATTTCTGTCATCGTTGCCTGTTCAATCTGGCTGTTGTTGGTTTGCAACGGAACCGTGGTTAACGATTTATCCAACTTACTGTTCACTTTAAGCAATGCATCCGCTGGCGTATCCACAACTGCCGGCGACTTACCGGAAATCGGATTCGTGCCAGTCCAGAATTCAACTGCATTAAAAATAAATAAATCTGCAATAGAAGCGATACCATAAACCGGGGACAGCAAAATAAACAGCCCTTCCCGTCCGTAACGGTTATCTACCGCTTTTAAGTTAAATTTAGTCACCATACCCGTTGTGGCCATTTGGCCCATACATCCGGTCAGTGTCGAGACGCCAAGAGCTGAAATGATGGCGATCTTAATTGCGTTCTTTTTCATTGGTTCCACTACGTTGCGATGAGAAGTGCGCGAATAGTAAAGTCACAAAGAGTCAAATCAAAGGCCACAAAATTACTATTGACAATATCCTGACGATACGTGAAATGAGCTTAATCTTTATTTATCATTATTTTATATTACATATTTTTATAAATATTGTAGAAACCATAGCAAGTCCACTGTCTCATCCCCATCGCTTTCATTTCTCATCATTTCACCCACCGAAACGAAACAAATCAATAACATTTACTTAATCAAAATAACAACCAATGAGAAAGTTATCATTTAACCCAAAAAGAGATTCCAATCACATTTGGATTGGTTATAATCCGCGCTCTTTGCGCTATCTGTTGATATTTGCAAACTTATTTTGAAGAAATAGCACCATTACCATTCACCTACCTGCATTTAGCAGGGACAACCGAGTAAGAAAATGAGCAAGATTGATAAAGCCATGCGGATTCTGCTGGCTGGTTTCTGTATCAACCTTTGTCTTGGCATTCTTTATGCCTGGAGTGTATTTAACAAAGCCCTAGTGACTGATTTTGGCTGGAGTGCCGCAGACGCTTCTTCCCCTTATGCGATTGCAACCATCACATTCTCTGTTTGTCTTTTGATCGCAGGTATTCTTCAGGATCGGATGGGGCCACGTAAAATCCTTATTCTGGGTACGACGTTAACTGGCCTGGGTATGATCGCTTCCGGCTTCGCGTCATCCGTTTTGATGCTCAACCTGACATTCGGTGTCATGACTGGTGCGGGTATCGGTTTTGGTTATGCATGTCTGTCACCTTCCGCAATGAAGTGGTTCCACAGTTCTAAAAAGGGTCTGGTCAACGGTCTGATTGCCGCGGGCTTCGGTCTGGCTGCGATTTATCTGGCGCCTCTGACGTCCATGTTGATCAGTGAGCTGGGGATCAACACCAGCTTCATGATTCTTGGTGTGGGTGTTCTGGTGATCGCAGTTCCACTGGCGTGCACCATCAACAACCCACCGACAGGCTACGTACCCGCAGAACCAAAACTGAAAGCAGGTCAAACCGAGAAAGCAGTGAAAACCTCTTTGGACTTGAGCTGGAAATCCATGCTGAAAACGCCACAATTTTACTCGTTGTGGATCATGTATGCGTTTGCTGCCTCAGTTGGCCTGATGATCATTGGTAACATCACTAATATTGCAAGTGTTCAGGCGAGCCTGCCAAACGCTGTATATCTGGCCTCTATTCTGGCGATCTTTAACTCCGGTGGCCGGGTTGCCGCAGGTATTCTGTCAGATAAAATTGGCGGCGTGCGCACCTTACTGCTGGCCTTTGTACTCCAAGGCATCAATATGGTGCTGTTCGCAACGTTTAACTCCGAACTCACGCTGATCATCGGTACTGCGATTGCAGCCATCGGTTACGGCACCCTGCTCGCCGTGTTCCCATCGATTACTGCGGAATACTATGGTTTGAAAAACTACGGCACGAACTACGGCGTGCTGTATACATCATGGGGTATTGGTGGCGCCATCGGAGCAGCAGTTGTCGGCTACTCAATGACCCACGGTGGAGGATACACCTTGGCTTACACTATCTCAGCAGTGATGATGGCCGTATGTATTGCTCTGGCACTGATCACCAAGCCCGTCACGGATGAGAAAGCAGCACAACTTCAATCCGCCGACGCATAATCGATTGAATTAGAATCAAAAAGGCTTAACCTTAGAGTTAAGCCTTTTTTGTTTATGCGTTATATGCCAACACAGCCCGAACTCAAACCTGACTATTATCGCGATAACTTTCTGAAGCTGACCCATCACGCCAGATATTGGTATGGCGATCTACTTCATTCCCACGAGCACGCTTGGTTAACCAGCTTTGATGCACTCTCAGCACCGGCACAGTGCTTACTCGTGCGTATGCTGGCACGCAAAGGTCGTTGGTTTCGGACGGACAAACTGAATTACAGCGAAATACCTGACATAACCGTCAGCCTGTCTGAGTTAGCTGGCGATCAATTTATTGCTCTCCCCGAACAGGTTGAGTTAAAAACGCTCGCGGAACAGCTGCTAACCAAACCCGAAATTCTCGCACTCTGGCCAAACACCAATCGACAACGTCGTAAAGAGCAGCTTGTTGCCTCATTACCCGACTCAACACAAATTCACACCGAGGCTTTGGCTTTTCAACCCATTGAGTTGCAACACGCCAATATCATCAGGCTGCTACTGGTACTGTTTTTTGCCAATACTCATCAAGATCTGAGTCAGTTTGTGCTCGACGATTTGGGGGTACACCGTTTTGAAGCCTACCAGCTCAGCAAAGAACGCCGTTTTTTTACCGACCGGGAACAGATTGACCAATTATTGCTGCTGAGTGAACTCGCTGACGCTTATTGGTTGTGTGACCGCAAAAACATCCACCAGCTCAAAGAGTTGTTATCTGCCCTACCGCCCAAGAGTGAACACCCATATATTCAAAGAAAGCAGGAGCATTTAATCAACGACATCGCGCGCGATCTTGAACGCCAGGGAGATTGGAAAAGTGCACTGCACTGGTTCAAAACAACCCGTTTACCACCCAGCCGTGAACGCCGGGCGCGCATCTATGACAAACAGAGCCAGCTGAACCTACTTAGTGACACCGTCACGGAAATGTATCATCGCCCGCTCGATAGAGCCGAGTTTGAAGTCGCGGAAAAACTCAGCGCGTTATTAAAGCGACGACAAGGCAACAAAGTTCCTCGCCCCGTCAAGCCAAACTGCGATGAAATCCATTTAAATCTGCAATTAGATCAGCGTGTCGAACTGGCCTGTCTAGACCACTTTCAACGTGAGGGCTGGCGCGTGTACTACAGCGAAAATACCCTTTTAAATGGGTTGTTCGGGCTCGCGTTCTGGAGTGTGATATTTGCCCCCGTCGAAGGAGCTTTCATCAATGCGTATCAGTATCGCCCGCTGGATTTGTATCACGATGATTTCTACGTCAAACGCGAACAACAAATTGAAACCGTCTTTTCACAAGTCGAGTTGCAAGGGCTCAACTGGATAAATGAGGTATATCAGGCCAAATTTGGTATCAACAACCCTTTTGTACACTGGAATAGTCTGACACAACAGTTGTTGCAAGAAGCAATCGAAGCCATACCGAGCGAAACCGTGAGCGCCCTTTTTCGAATCCAACTCAGTGATCCGAAACTCTATCGCAATGGCATGCCAGATCTCATTGCTTTCAAAGATGGCCACTACCGCTGGATCGAGGTCAAAGGCCCTGGGGATAAACTTCAGGATAATCAGTGGCGCTGGATTAAGCACTACCAGGCGCTCAATATTCCCTTCAGCGTCTGTTACGTCAATCACTAAAAAGCGGAGCTTACTTATGCTCCGCTTTTCGTTACAGCAAACCGGTGATCGCCACCCCGACACCTACACGTTGCTGGTTTTGGTCATAATCGATCAAACTTGCGCCGTAACCGGTCGAATATTGCGCATAGCCGCGGACTTTACCCCAAATGGGAAACGTTACACCCAGTTGTGCGAAACCTTTGTGCGTCGCAAAGTTTTCACGACCGAGGAAAGTGAACTCATATTCATCCCACTTGTAAGCACTGGTGAGTTCAAAATGCCCCATATAATCTTCGATATCCGGGTTATCGTCACCATCCGGATCATCCGGTGAATCTTTACTGTCTTCAGGTATCCGCCACCAAGGCTGTAACGCAATCGCAAAATTATCTTTTGAGAAAGTCAGGTTCGTATAGATACGGTTCCAACTGCGCGACAGATCCTGGCGCTGGCCATTGGATTCATGCTCAATACCAAAGCCTAGCCAGGTTTTGCCCCCCATCGGCGACCAGGCTGTTGGGGTGAAGTAAAACAGTTCCGGACGATAATTGGTTTCACGAAATGGGCGTGAAATATCCTGTGCATAGACCTGCCAGAAAGACTTTAAGGTCATACCAAAGAACAAACCATCGCCGTCGAATAATAGATCTTCATAGTTCAATGGCACCTTGAAGCTGATCTGAAATTCCGCTTCAGCATGACGTAAATCATCTGCCCAGTCGGTTTCGGCATAGGCATCTTTATTGATTCGGTCACTGTAGGTCACAGGCAGAATGTAGTTCATTCTGTGTGCTGTCATCACAAACGGTTCAAACGCCGTTTTACGCTCAGACTCAACGCGCTTGGTGACCACACTCTCCTGCTCTTCCTCTTGCAACGGTACTTCAGCTTCAGGTTCAGATTGCACGTCCACCACTTGTTGCAGTTGGCACTGATTGCGTACATCCTCAATTTTGGTGCTGCCGTCTTTGGTTTTTAATGCATCCAGTAAACAGAGGTCATAAGCACTCATCGCTTCAGCTCCTGCCATAGGCGAGGCTAGCAGGCCTAGCATCATCACGCCCGGAATTTTCACTTCCATCGGAAATCCTTATTCGGCTAAACAGGTTAAACGCGCTCAATTCTAATAGAAAACAGCGTTCATGATAGTTACAAAGATGTAAAAGTCGTGTCAATATCAGTTATCGGACACAGTTTGCTTATCATTTAACCGAATCTCTGTAAATTTCTGACGTTAGATCTGCATCCGATATAACGTATACTTACCCCTCACACTCAGAAATTGGTAAGCGAATGAAATATCGTCACATTTTGATTGCTCTTCTGGTCGTCGTTTTTTCCGGATGTGCGACATACGCTGGCTTTAACTATGATCAGCTGTTTGGTGAATCGACGGTGCGCGAACGCACAGCACCGCAACACTCTGTTCAGGTCGATTACTTTCTCAACGAAGTGAAACCGGTTATAGATAATCGCTGCGTTGTTTGTCACGCCTGTTACGATGCCCCTTGTCAGTTAAAGATGTCATCGGTGGAGGGCATTGACCGTGGCGGCAGCAAAGAGCAAGTTTATCAGGGCACTCGCCTGATCGCTTCGAAACCGACCCGGTTGTTTGAAGATGCTCAAACGACACAAGAATGGCGCGACTTCGGCTTTCATCCTGTGCTCAATGAACGCGACCAAACCACGGAAGCCAACCTTCAGGCCGGGCTCATTGCCCGCTTGTTAATGCAAAAGAAAAATCATCCCCTGCCAGCACAAACTCAGTTAGAAGGATTCGATTTTTCTATTGACCGCGATCAGATCTGCCCCACGATTGAAGAATACGAGCAGTATCAAAACGATTATCCGACCTGGGGAATGCCTTATGGCATGCCAAACCTCACCGACGCAGAATACGCGACATTGATGACCTGGCTGCAAAATGGAGCCGTAATGAATCAGCCGTTGCCCTTGAATGACGCTGAATCAAGTCTGGTTGAGCAGTATGAAGCCTTGTTCAACAAAAGCTCGCGTAAAAACCAATTGGCAGCACGTTATATCTACGAACACCTATTTTTGTCACACCTCTACTTTTCACAACTTGAAGGTGAGCCTCGCTTTTTCAGTCTGGTGCGCTCGGCGACTCCACCAGGTGAGCCAGTACAACGCATAGCAACACGCCGCCCCTACGATGATCCAGGTGTCGAGCGAGTGTATTACCGCCTTATCCCAGTACAAAGTACGATCGTTGATAAAACCCACATGCCTTACGCTCTGAACAATAAACGTATTCAGGACTGGAAGCGCTGGTTTATCGATGCGGATTATCAGGTTGCAACCCTGCCGAGTTATCAGCCGGAAGTCGCCGCGAATCCGATGACTGCATTTATCGATCTGCCGGTCAAAGCACGCTTTAAGTTCATGCTTGATAATGCTCAGAACACCATCATGGCCTACATCAAAGGGCCAGTATGCCGGGGACAACTGGCACTGAACGTTATTAACGATCGCTTTTGGGTGTTCTTCCTCGATCCGGACAAAGCCGACATGCCGGAGGTTAATAACTTCTACCGTTCTCAGGCTGACAACCTCAAGCTTCCGGGCGAGCTCGAAAGCAATACGCTTCCGGTCGTAAACTGGGTGAAGTTCTCACGCCAGCAAGCACGTTATCTGGAAGCCAAATCGGAATTCATCAATAAAACGTTCAAAAATGGTGAGCATCTCAATACCGACCTGATCTGGACCGGTAATGACACCAACCCGAACGCTGCTTTGACGGTGTTCCGCCATTTTGATAGTGCTTCGGTGGTGCAAGGCCTGGTTGGCGAGCCACCTAAAACCGCTTGGGTGCTGGATTACGCGTTGCTTGAGCGTATTCATTACCTTCTTGTGGCGGGTTTTGACGTCTACGGCAACTTTGGCCACCAACTGATGACCCGCATGTTCATGGACTTTTTGCGCCTTGAAGGCGAAAGCAACTTCGTTGCACTGCTGCCACGAAATGTACGTCATGAAGAACAAGCCAGCTGGTATCAGGACAAGAGCCCCGAACTGAAAGACTTCCTGTTGCGAAATGTTAAGCCGTTCGATCAGCCTTCACACGTCCCCTATCAGACGACACAATACAAGAAGGAGTTGTATGAGATCCTCAAAACGAAGCTTTCCCCCGTTCTGAGCAATCGCTACAAGATCGAGCAAACAGGTCTCAACGAGGAAAACGAAACATTACTGCGCTCTGTCGGGAACATTCGTGGTGAAGGGCTGATGTATGTGCCACAAATCGTGATGCTGATGATCGAAACTCAACAAGGCCAGGATCAATTGTTCACGTTGATACACAACAATGCCCACACCAATATCTCAAGTTTGTTTGACGAAGATAATAACCGTGACCCGAAAAATGATGATCTCACTTTAGTCCGTGGAGTGATCGGCAGCTATCCCGCTGCGTATCTATCTGTCAAAGAAAATCAGGTTCCCCAGTTGGTGGATATGCTGAAAAATATTCAGTCTGAGCAAGACTACGTTAAGTTGTTGGATACATTTGCGATTCGTCGAAGCTCACCTGAATTCTGGCCATTCAGCGATCGTGTTCACGCCTGGTATAAGGCAAATCAGCCTATCGAATCTGGTTTACTTGACTACAATAGATTTGAGAATAGGTAGAAACGTACAACCAAGTGAACAGTGGACACTAGGAGGTGCAAGATGAGGATTCGAGATCGTATTGAAGCACTCGAGCAACAAATCTACGTCGCCTGTTCAGAAGGTGACTTTGATACCGTGAACATGCTCGAGAACCAGCTCGAAGCGCTCAGAGGCAAAGTTGAACATCCGTTCGACGACGACCCTTACGCACTCGAGGGCAAAACCTTTCTTGACGACGAGTGGTAAGCCGTTCATGGGTCCTGACTAAAAGCCATTCACCTCCTTCGGGAGGTGAATGTTTTTGTGACCAAAACTACTCACTTCTCACCAAAGCAAATTCCACAGCTATTTCGCCGTCTTTCCGCTACAATTCACTCTGCTAATTTTTTCGCTTTACCAAGTTATCGGTACCGATATTATTGCAACACAACCGTTTGCCTCACTTCTTATTATGCCATTAAGAGGGCTTTATGCTGCCGGACATAGAGATCTGTCGCTCTGCCGAGCTACAACCCATTGATACCATTGCCGCGAAAGCCGGCTTAACTACCGATGAATACCAGTCTCTGGGGAAGTATAAAGCCAAAGTCTCCCTTGTCAGTCTAACGCGACTGCAAAACAACTCTCCTGGCAAACTGATATTGGTCACGGCCATTACACCTACCCCGCTTGGAGAGGGTAAAACCGTTACCACTATTGGTCTGGCACAAGGACTGGCGAAATTGAACCGTTCAGTGATGGCTTGTATTCGACAACCTTCTATGGGGCCTGTATTTGGCGTGAAAGGCGGCGCTGCCGGCGGGGGTTATTCTCAGGTCGCGCCAATGGAAGAACTTAACCTGCACCTGACAGGCGATATTCACGCCGTGACCGTTGCGCATAATCTGGCGTCGGCGGCGATTGATGCACGAATTTTTCATGAGCAACGTGAGGGGTATGACGCGTTTGAGGCCCGGACTGGATTACGTGCTTTGCGTATCGATCCGGATCAGGTCGTGTGGAAACGGGTCATGGATCACAATGATCGCGCGCTCAGAATGGTTACCGTCGGACGCAATGAATCAGGCAAGCACGTCAACGGGTTTGAACGCGAAGACGGTTTCGATATTTCAGCCGCTTCTGAGCTGATGGCAATGCTGGCACTGGCGGCCAATTTAAGCGATTTGCGTCAACGCATTGGCCGCATCGTGCTCGCCTATGATCTGGATGGTCAACCAGTCACCACTGAAGACCTTCAGGTTGCCGGTGCCATGGCGGTGACGATGAAAGATGCGATTGAACCCACACTCATGCAAACCTTGGAAGGCGTGCCTACTCTGGTTCATGCCGGTCCTTTCGCCAATATTGCGCACGGAAACTCTTCCATCATTGCCGATGACATCGCTACCCGGCTGGCAGAATTTACTGTCACCGAAGGTGGCTTTGGTTCGGACATGGGGTTTGAGAAAGCATGCAACATCAAAGCGCAAGTTTCCGGTAAAGCGCCAGACTGCGCGGTAATTGTCGCCACGTTACGTGGCCTAAAAGCCAATTCAGGACATTATGATTTGCGTCCAGGACAAGCGATTCCCGATCGCCTGTTCGATGAAGACAGCGCCGCCCTCCAAGCTGGCTTTGAGAACTTGAAATGGCACATTAATAACGTTAACAAATATGGCATTCCCGCTGTCGTTGCCATTAACCAGTTCCCACAAGACTCGGAGTCCGAACTGAGGCAACTGGCTGAGTGGGTCGAAGCTTTGCCGAATAACGTTCAGGTAGCCGTGAGTGAAGGCTTTACACAGGGAGGTAATGGAACCCGCGAACTGGCAGAGAAAGTTCTTCATCAATGCGCGCATCCTGGCGAGTTTTCGCCACTCTATCGCATGTCAGATTGCCTGGAAGCGAAACTGATGGCGGTAGCGGAGGTCGGGTATGGCGCCCGTCACGTCGACTTAAGTGAGCGTGCTCAGCAACAACTAGCCCGCTATAAACAACTAGGGTACGACCACCTTGCTGTGTGTATGGCCAAAACGCCTCTGTCTATCACTACCGACAGCAGCATCAAAGGCTCTCCGCATGGCTTTGATGTCCCGGTCAGGGAGCTAAAATTGTGTGCCGGCGCAGGGTTCATCTACGCACTGTGCGGCAACGTTATGACCATGCCAGGCCTACCAGATAAACCCGCGTTCATGCAGCTTGATCTGGATGGCAACGGCAATATTATCGGTTTGAACTAATTTCATATTCACAACTCAACAGGCGGGGCTCTCCCGCCTTTTTGATCTTCCCAGCTCGGAATGCCATACCTAATTTCATTGGTTGTGTAAGTTTTTCTGCATTGTGCCGTTCTACTTATTCATATCAAGCAACCCATTGAACGAGGTTAGTATGAAAGTAAAGTCAAAGTTTTTGTTAGGGATAGGAGCAACACTGCTAGTGATTGCTTCACTGTTGACTCACGCCGATGACAAAGCCTCAACCGCGAAAAGTCCTTCTGCTCAGTATGAAATCGCCACCCTTGCCGGTGGATGTTTTTGGTGTACAGAGTCGGATCTGGAAAAACTCAACGGTGTGGTCGATGTGGTGTCAGGTTATTCAGGGGGCGATGTCGACAACCCAACATATAAACAGGTCTCTTCCGGTAAAACCGGGCACATCGAAACCGTGAATGTAACTTACGACCCTAAGGTCGTGAGCTATGAACGTGTATTGGATGAGTTTTTCCGTCACATCGATCCAACCGATGACAAAGGATCTTTTGTTGATCGTGGTCCTCAATACCGGCCAGCTATTTTCTACCGCAGCGAAGAGCAAAAACAGATTGCTCAACGTTTCATGCAGGAGATAGAACAATTAGGCGTGTTTAAAAAGCCGCTCAAAACAGAACTTATCTCGTTTACTAAATTCTGGCCAGCTGAGGATTATCATCAGGATTACTACAAACGGAATAAAATTCGTTACAACTACTACCGCTATGCGTCTGGTCGTGACCAGTATCTGGATGAGATCTTTGGTGATGACCGTAACGACCATCCGGTAACCCTGCGGGAAATGATCGACGAGAAAAAAAATCAACCGGCAGTGCGGACCTACAGCAAACCGTCAGACAAAGCAATTCGTGAGCAACTGACTGATCTGCAATACTACGTGACACAAGAAGATGGCACAGAGCGCGCGTTTCAAAATGAGTACTGGGACAACAAACAAGATGGCATTTATGTGGACGTGGTGACCGGGGAACCGCTGTTTTCTTCCAAAGACAAGTACAAATCCGGCACAGGCTGGCCAAGTTTCTCTAAACCGATAAACGAGGCTTACATTCAGTTGAAAACGGATTACAAACTGCTCTATCCACGAACCGAGGTTCGCAGCCGGTTTGGTGATTCTCATTTAGGGCACGTGTTTGATGACGGCCCTGCCCCCACTGGCCTACGCTACTGCATGAACTCTGCCGCCATGCGATTCATACCAAAAGAGCAGATGGAAAAAGAAGGCTACGGAGACTACTTATATCTCTTCGAGAGTTAACGGCTCACACCGGTTGAGCTAATACAAAAAAGCCTGTCGCTGAGACAGGCTTTTCTTTGCCGCGTGTCAATTATTTCATGATGCGGGCTTTGAACTGACGGCCTTTCATCCGCCCTTCCTGCAACTGTTTCAACGCACGCTTGGCGACCGTTTTGTCCACAGCGACATAAGACACCATCGGCATAATGTTGATCTTGCCAATCAATTTCCCTTCAATTCCCGCTTCTTTGGTCAGTGCGCCCAGAATGTCCCCTGCACGTACTTTAGCTTTTTTACCCCCCAGGATCTGGATGGTACTCATCGGCGCGTAGAATGGACGTTCAACCGGTTTTTCCGGTAGCACAGCGGCACGGATATCCATGTCCATATATTCTTCAATCCGTGCAACACGATACGCTTCTTTTTCGTTGTAGAAACTGAATGCCTTACCTTTCGCACCGGCCCGTCCGGTACGGCCAATCCGGTGCACGTGCACTTCAGGATCGCGCGACAATTCGAAGTTAAACACGGCATCCAGGTTATCAACGTCAAGGCCACGTGCTGCCACATCCGTCGCAACCAGAATCGAGATACTCTTGTTCGCAAACATGGTCAGTGCCTGATCACGCTCGCGCTGCTCCATATCGCCATGCAGTTCAACCACACTAAAACCGCGATGAGACAGTTCGTCGGTCACATCCATGACCTCTTTCTTGGTGTTACAAAACACCACTGACGACTCGGGTTTGTGGTGCAACAGTAGTGCTTCCAACGCATCATCACGCGCCTGCTCGCTCTCCATTGAGAAAAACTGTTGATGAATCGTCTGTGTATCGTGGGTTGACGCAACTTTCATCAACTCCGGGTTTTGCATAATGCGTCCGGCAATGGATTCAATCTGAGGTGGGAATGTCGCACTGAACAGCAAGGTCTGACGTTGTACTGGTGCAGCGTCAATCACTGCGTCCAGCGCTTCCTGAAAGCCCATTTCCAACATGCGGTCGGCTTCATCCAGCACCAACGTATTCAGCTCATCCAGATTAATTCGTCCTTTTTCGAGATGATCAAGAATGCGACCCGGAGTCCCCACAAGAATATGAGCGCCATGCTCTAATGAGCCGATCTGCGGCCCCATCGGCATACCACCACACAAGGTCAGCACTTTGATGTTGTGAATGCCACGCGCCAGAGTTCGGATCTCTTTGGCAACCTGATCCGCCAGCTCACGCGTCGGACACAGTACCAGTGACTGCACGCGAAAACGCTTCACGTTCAAATTACTCAGCACGCCCAGTGCAAACGTCGCCGTTTTACCTGAGCCGGTCTTTCCCTGACCAATCACATCTTTTCCTTGCAGAATCGCCGGCAGGCTCTGCTGTTGAATCGCGGTCATGGCGGTATAGCCGAGCGAATCCAGCGTCGTCAATAGTCCGGGCTTTAGCGGGAGTGTGTTAAACGGAACAGTCACAGTCGTGTCCTTAATCAGGGAAAAAGTAAAGGGGCGTATTATGCCGATTTGCCGGCAAGATGAAAGAAAAACCGCCTCGTTAATGAGGCGGTTTGTTCGGAATTTTATGTTTAGCGTAAACCGTGCAAGAACTCATGTCGCGTGGCAGGGTTGGATTTGAATATTCCACCCAATGCTGTTGTCGTGGTCTCACTGGTTGCGTCCATTACGCCGCGTGACTTCACACAGTAATGAGTTGCATCGATAGTGACCGCCACATCGTCAGACTCCAGTAATGTTTGCAGTGCCACCAGAATCTGTTGCGTCATACGCTCTTGCACCTGAGGGCGCTGAGCAAAGAAACGGACAATACGGTTGATCTTCGATAAACCAATGATCTTGCCACGCGGAATGTACGCCACAGCTGCTTTTCCATCGATAGTCACTAGGTGATGCTCACACGTACTGGTCACCGTGATGTCTTTGACTCGCACCATCTCGCTCACGTTCATCTTGTTTTCGATGACAGTGATCTTCGGAAAGTTTTGGTAATCCAAACCAGAGAAGATCTCATCCACGTACATTTTGGCGATACGGTGAGGGGTTTCTTCCAGGCTATCATCAGTCAGATCCAACGCCAGAAGGTTCAGGATTTCGCGCATGTGATGCTCGATTTTTTCCTTTTTCTCTTCCCGGCTGATCGAATTAGGACGCATAGGCGTTTCTAAGCCACGACGTTCTAGCGCTTCTTTAACTAACTTCGCTGACTCGCTGAGACCTGACATTCAACTTCCTCTTTGATTACCCCTTTCGGATGGCTGACAAGGATACTCGTATTTTTTAATAATTACACCCATATTTTAAAGGGGGACATTCTTTATCTCTTTGGTTCTGTGATAAAGTTGAACCCGAATGAAAAGACAATAGGACGGACTCATGGGCTGTTGTGACGCTCCTGGCTTAATGCCGATCGAAGAAGCAATGGAAAAGATGCTCTCTCGCATCAAACCGATTCAAACCACCTTACACCTCCCCCTCGCGCAAGCACTGGGTTATGTGCTCGCCGAAGACATTCTTTCTCCGATACACGTACCGCCTTTTGATAATTCCGCGATGGACGGCTACGCGATTCGAATCGCGGACCTCAAGAACAACGACACCTTGCCATTGGTAGGAAAATCTTTCGCTGGTCAACCGTTTGAAGGTGAATGGCCGCAAAATACCTGCGTGCGCATCATGACAGGCGCCAAGATTCCATCAGGTTGTGACGCCGTCATCATGCAAGAAAACACCGAAGCAACCGAGAACGGCATTCGCTTTATGCAGGCCGACGTTCAATCACAAGCAAACATTCGCCCCACCGGGGACGATATTCGCCAAGGCGATATCGTGCTGGCTCAAGGTGCCCGCTTGACTCCGCGCGACATCCCGATGATCGCGTCTCTTGGTGTCAGTAAAGTCACTGTATACCGCAAACCCAAAGTGGCGTTTTTCTCAACCGGTGACGAACTGAAACCACTGGGCGAAACACTGGAGTCTGGCCAGATTTACGACAGCAACCGTTACGGCATTAAACCTTTGATCGAGAATTTCGGATGCGAAGCGGTCGATCTCGGTATTATTCCTGACTGTCCAGAAACACTCAAAGCGACTTTTGAAAAGGCTCAGTCTCTGGCGGATGTGGTTGTTACCAGCGGCGGTGTCAGCGTTGGCGAAGCGGATTACACCAAAGATATTCTGGAGCAACTGGGGGAAATTGGTTTCTGGAAGCTGGCTATCAAGCCAGGCAAGCCGTTCGCGTTTGGCAAACTCAGTACCGCCTGGTTCTGTGGCCTGCCGGGAAATCCGGTGTCTGCGATGCTGACCATGTATGTATTGGTTCAACCTCTTTTGGCCAAACTCGGGGGCCATACTCAGTGGCAGCCACCTCAATCCATTCCGGCCATCACCAAAACCACTTTTAAAAAAGCGCCCGGCCGCACCGATTATCAGCGCGGAGTTTACCGTCTGGAGAATGGACAGTTTGTTGTCGAAACGACAGGCAACCAAAGCTCTGGCGCATTCCGCTCTATGAGCCTGGCCAACTGTTTCGTCGTTTTGGAGCGTGAGCGTGGCCGCGTTGAAGCTGGTGAAGCCGTTCAGATCCAGTTGTTCAACTCGACCTTGTACTAGTGAGGAGCCGGATTTGGAGATTTTGTCCGATCAGGAAATGTTGCGCTACAACCGCCAAATCATACTGCGTCAGTTTGATTTCGACGGTCAGGAAACGCTGAAGCAGAGTTCAGTACTGGTTCTGGGGGCCGGCGGCCTCGGCTGCGCCGCCACTCAGTACTTGGCAACCGCGGGAACCGGAAAACTGACTCTCATTGATGACGACAAGGTAGAGTTGTCCAACCTGCAACGACAGGTCTTGCACAGTGATGGCGACATCGGTCGACTCAAAGTCGATTCTGCCGCAGAGTCTCTACGCATGCTCAACCCTCACCTTACCGTAAAGACCGTTGCACAGCGTCTCGACGATAACGAACTGCGCGCTTTGATCGACCAACATGATTTGGTGCTTGACGCCAGTGACAACGTCACAACCCGTAACCAACTCAACCGCCTTTGTTATATCAGTAAAACACCACTGGTATCCGGCGCCGCTATCCGCATGGAAGGCCAAGTCAGTGTGTTTACTTTTCAGGATCAGGCACAGCCTTGCTATCAATGCCTGAGTGCCCTATTCGGTGATACGGCATTAACCTGCGTTGAAGCCGGAGTCATGGCACCTGTGGTGGGTATTGTTGGCGCGGTTCAGGCAATGGAAGCCATCAAAGTACTGTGCGGATACGGGAAGCCACTCGAGGGCAAAATTTTAATCCTGGATGCGTTTTCGATGTCCTGGCGAGAAATGAAATTGATGAAAATGCCGGATTGCCCGATCTGCTCTCACTGAATCATAACCTGCGCGGATCTCGTTGTTCTTTGCCCCGGTCAATCCGGGGCTTTGTTTATCTGACTCTTATTACATATTTCTATCAATGATGATCGTTTAAAACGCGATATGCCCTACACTAGCTATATGAGAGTGACCTGATTTAGCGCCGCAGATAATCCGACACACTCAGGCCACCCGGGCTAAGTTGCCACCAGCCAGGGGGATGTATGGATAAACCAATTGTCTACTTAACTGCATTGATTCTCGCTGTTTTAATTCTGATTGTTGTGCTTTCACTTGATGACCAGCACCCAACACAAGTTTCCGCTCGAATACTGGAAACGTCACAAACTCAATCATTGGACGGGATACGGAAGTATCTCACCGTACAAATGGATAACCGTTCCCCTATCGTTCTAATCATTCCGCCCAGCAGCAATTGCGAAAGCGCATCCAGAGCAAAACTCGATAAGCTGACCGATCTGTCCGGAACAAACACAACATACCGATTTATTTCATGTCACTGATCGACTATCTTGTTGTTTCCACATACGTAAAGGAGACGTTATGACCCCGCTAGTGACCCCTGAATGGTTGGAGACAAGGCTCAATCAACACAATCTGGTGATCCTCGACAGCAGCATTGAGTTTCAGATCCCCGGAGAGTTTGAAAAAGACAAAATCAATCTCATCCCGGGCACCGTCAGATTCGATTACGACAAGGTGTTCTGCGATCCAGATTCGTCACTTCCTCATATGATGCCGTCTGAGTCTCGCTTTAATCAGGAGGCCCGCAAGCTTGGAATAAATCAAGATTCGGTGATCGTTATCTACGATAACAGCGGCACATTTGCGTCCCCAAGAGCTTGGTGGATGTTTCTGGCTATGGGACACCAGGAAGTGTATATCCTCGATGGCGGATTGACCGAATGGAAACGTGCCGGTTTACCTCTGGTTCAGCAGTACCGCATCGCCGAACATCCAGGTAATTTCTCAGGCCAGCTTAACCCAAACTACTTCGTTGATGCCGCCTGCATTCTTAATGAAATTGCCAATCCGGAGAGCGTAACCGTCGATGCTCGTGGACGAGCCCGTTTTAATGCCGAGGTTCCCGAACCCAGGCAAGGAGTTCGGGCGGGTCATATTCCAGCATCGGTCTGCTTACCTTTTGCCGAGCTGATGGACGAACACAAGATCAAATCAGTGGTTGATCTTAAGCCGTTACTTGAACGCGTTTTTGATAAGCCCCAGCAACGTTACTTCTTCAGTTGTGGTTCGGGCGTAACGGCGTGTATCGTAGCTCTGGCCGCCTATCTGTGTGGATATCAGAACCTGGCTGTCTATGACGGCTCCTGGACCGAATGGGGTCAGCGAGCCGAATTACCAATCGAATAAGAAAAGCCCCGTCATTGTGTACGGGGCTTTTTGAATACCGCGACAAACGGCGGCTAAAGCTCTTGCTAACCGCCCTCATCAAAAATGCGGCTAACTGTCGCTTACCATTCCTGTCATCTGTTCATCAAGGTTGAGAACTGTTAATGCGTTACTCACGCTGGTTGCAATCACGTCAATTGCCCCCGTACGCAGCGCCCCTAATAGCGCCAGCGGCTTGGTATTCTCTGCGGCAATCGCAATCACTTCAGCAATCGGTCGAAATTCATCGATCCCCAAACCAATCACTCTGTCACTCATAACGGTATCTGCAATCTGGCCGTGGATATCAAAAAAATCATAGCCGGCAAAATCGCCAACCACCCCTTGATGTAAACGTGACTGAACCACCTCTTCCGCAGTAAACCAGCCCAGATCGACCATGTAGCTGTTCTCACTCATGTCACCGATCCCCACCAACGCCATGTCAGCCTTGCGTGCCAGATCCAGCGTCTGCTTGACCGTAGCATTTTGCATGAAAGCGATCTTTTGCTCACGGTTCTCCGCGTAAGCGGGCGCATAGAGAGTTTCAGAGCTGCCGCCATATTTTTTGGCCAACTGGCGACAAATATGGTCAGCGTTAAACATGCCGCCACGTGGGTGAATGCCTCCGATACCACACACAAACTTACAGTCTCGCGGCGTGATCACACCGACATGATGAGCCACCGCAGACACGTTGCGCCCTTGCCCAACCGATACCACCATACCGTTTTGCAGATTACTGGCCAGGTAATTGGAAACCAGTCCGGCAAGTTGAGTACGCTGTTGCTCTTCGCTGGGCTGGTCTAATGCGATCAACGCACGTTTGACCCCAAAACGCTCGACCAGGCGCTGTTCGATTTTGGCGCTGAACACCGGATGGTATTTGACGGTGATCTCGACAATCCCCTCATCACGAGCCTGTTTTAACATCCGTCCGACTTTGGCACGTGAAATGGAGAATTTGCGTGAAATCTCCTCCTGCGTCGCACCATCCTGATAATACGCTACGGCAATTTCGGTCAACAGATCGGTATTTTCTACTGAAATATCCTGATTGGAACTGGTCATATCGGCTCTCACTAAAACGTATCTGTGCAGAATAACTGTCATTGAGCATCTGCTCATTGATGTAGCATATGATACAGTGCATTTTAAATGCAACAAATGCTCATCAGAAAGACAAATTCTCAGCTTAATTTTTTGGTGTTGCAATTCGACAGTAAACCTTACTCTTGCTAGGCAAACGTTTATTTGTGCCTGCACTGTAAACAGGGCAAAAAAATAGTTGATTTATGTCACCGAAAGTCCCATTCATCAATTGACTTTCCGCACAGTTCAGATAAATATGAACACATCATTTACTCAGCAATCGAGCAAATGTTCAAAACAGATGCTCGGTCGCTAAACATTGACGGTTAGCTGGTCATCACATGCTGTTCTCGGTGTATGATTGATTAGCAAATACGCTTGCAAAATGTGCAAACCCGTGTTGGGTTTGTCACCCAGGAAATAGGATGATCGAGATGAGCAACAAGTTAGAACAACTTCGCAAACTAACTACTGTAGTAGCAGACACTGGTGAAATTGACGCAATTAAAAAGTATCAACCAGAAGATGCAACCACAAACCCTTCTCTGGTACTGAAAGCCGCTCAAATCGCAGAGTATGCTCCACTGATCGATCAGGCTATCGAGTACGCGAAATCGCAAAGCAGCGACAAAGCACAACAGGTTCAAGACGCTTGTGACATGCTGGCTGTGAACATCGGTAAAGAAATCCTGAAAACCATCCCTGGCCGTATTTCAACAGAAGTCGACGCTCGTTTGTCTTACGACACAGAAGGCAGCGTGGCAAAAGCTCGTCAGTTGATCAAAATGTACAACGATGCAGGCATCTCAAACGATCGCATCCTAATCAAACTGGCTTCTACCTGGGAAGGCATCCGTGCGGCTGAAGTCCTGGAAAAAGAAGGCATCAACTGTAACCTGACTCTACTGTTCTCATTTGCTCAAGCTCGTGCATGTGCAGAGGCGGGAGTATTCCTGATTTCACCATTCGTTGGTCGTATCATGGACTGGTACAAAGCAAAAGAAGGCCGTGACTTCGAACCTTCAGAAGATCCAGGCGTTCTGTCTGTTACTAAGATCTACGACTACTACAAAGCGTACGGCTACAAAACGGTCGTCATGGGCGCAAGCTTCCGTAACATCGGTGAAATCCTGGAACTGGCCGGCTGTGACCGCCTGACTATCGCTCCTGCTCTGCTTGCTGAACTGGAAGCAGCGGAAGGTGAAGTGGTTGAAAAGCTGGTTGACTCTAAAGGCGCAGAAGAGCGTCCTGCACCAATGACTCACGCTGAGTTCCTATGGGAACACAATCAAGACCCAATGGCGGTTGAGAAGTTGGCGGAAGGTATCCGTAACTTCGCAGTTGACCAGGGCAAACTGGAAGCGATGATCGAAGCGAAACTGTAATCACGCACAAATTCAAATTGGGGAAGCATAAGACTTCCCCTCTTCATTTTTATTTAAATCATTTAATACGGTAATTGTTATGGATCGTAAACATCTAGCCAATGCTATCCGTGCTCTGAGCATGGATGGTGTACAACAAGCAAACTCTGGCCACCCTGGTGCACCTATGGGTATGGCAGACATTGCTGAAGTAGTGTGGCGCTCTCACCTGAACCACAACCCAACCAATCCAGAGTGGGCAGACCGCGACCGCTTCGTGTTGTCAAACGGCCACGGCTCTATGCTGATTTACTCTCTGCTGCACCTGAGCGGTTACGAGCTGTCGATTGACGACCTGAAAAACTTCCGTCAGTTGCACTCTAAAACGCCGGGCCACCCTGAGTACGGCTATGCACCCGGCATTGAGACCACAACCGGTCCTCTGGGCCAGGGCATCACTAATGCGGTGGGCATGGCGATTGCGGAAAAAGCACTGGCGGCGCAGTTTAACAAACCTGGCCACGACATCGTGGACCACTTCACTTATGTGTTCATGGGCGATGGCTGTCTGATGGAAGGCATCTCGCACGAAGCCTGCTCACTGGCCGGCACTCTGGGTCTGGGCAAACTGATCGCCTTCTGGGATGACAACGGCATCTCTATCGACGGTCACGTGGAAGGTTGGTTCTCAGACGACACACCAAAACGTTTTGAAGCCTACGGCTGGCACGTCATCCCGGCAGTAGATGGTCACGATTCTGACGCGATCAACGCAGCGATCATCGCTGCAAAAGCGGATCCTCGTCCGACTCTGATCTGTACTAAGACCATCATCGGTTTCGGCTCACCAAACAAAGCCGGCTCGCACGATTGTCACGGTGCTCCTTTGGGCGCAGACGAAATCAAAGCCGCACGTGAGTTCTTAGGCTGGAATCACGGCCCATTCGAAATCCCATCGGATGTGTACGCAGAGTGGGACGCGAAAGAAGCGGGCAAAGCGAAAGAAGCAGCATGGGATGACAAGTTCTCCGCTTACGCCGCCGCTTACCCAGCCGAAGCCGCAGAATATAAACGCCGTGTGAACGGTGACCTGCCAGCGGAATGGGAAGAAAAAGCAGCGCAAATTATTGCTGATCTTCAGGCTAACCCTGCCAATATCGCTTCCCGTAAAGCGTCACAAAACGCACTGGAAGCCTTCGGCGCTCTACTGCCTGAGTTCATGGGCGGCTCAGCTGACCTGGCCCCATC